>JBMSJH010000131.1:0-6218 GCA_049418705.1 Aquirufa sp. | reverse complement strand
TTCGAATAATCCACCATCCCCGTGCTCAAATTGAAATAACTCAACTTCCCATCCGCAGACACTGGGCGATTTAATACCCCAATAAACTGAACGCGGTTATTCCCAAAAGTCATCTCCACCGGTATAGGCGGAGCGGGGATAGCGGGCGCATGATTATCTTGTGCAAATGCAGCATTTGCAAAGAGCAAAGAGCAAAGCAAAAAGCAAAAATGGCCCCTCTTTGAACTTTGAAATTTGGTATTTGAAATTTGAATTGAAAGTCTCATAAAAAATAATAAAATGCCCACGCAATTACCCCGCCTATCGCTAACCAAAGCAATCCGTTCGTGCGCTTTTTCTTCAAAAATAATAACAAAATTAAGCCCGTTACCGAGATAACAATCATAAAAATGGCAGAAAAATCGATGACCCACGACCAGGCTTTGCCGGTATCGCGGCCTTTGTGCAAGTCATTTATCACGGCAATGATGCCCATCTTTGTTTCCGTCACTTCATAAGAGCCATCTGCCCGATTTACGAAGAAGTCTGCAGTATAGCCGGGGCCTTGAAAAGAAATGGAAATCTCTTCTTCGTCGATTCTGAAATCGTTCAATTGTCCTTTGATGCTGTGGTTTGCACGGAGTTGTTCGACAATTTCGAGTTTGGGGATTTTGGCCGTATCCGAAACAGACACCCATTTCGCATTGACTGCTCCTTTTAACTCAGAAACTACCGTACTTTCCGGAAACCAATCTACGTGATTTAAAGTCAAACCCGTCACTGAAAAAAACAACACAATGATGAAACTGAACATCGATAAATAGATGTGCAGCCATCTCGACCAGGTGGCTAAATCCCTCATATTACTTTGCTTTATAACTTAATGAAGCGGCGGTCATCTCTTCTCCTCCTGGCAATACTTGGTTTTTCGACTTGCCATCAAACTTCATCTCCTGCTTAATTAATTGGTACGTTCCGTGCTCGCGAGCTGCCTCAATAAACACGGTATATTTGCCCAAAGGTACATATTCCCCCGCATCATTCTTCCCATCCCACACCAAGGTATATTCTCCAGATGGACGCGTCGCACCCGTCACCGAGGCCACATCAAACTCCGCTTCTCTCTTCGCCGCAAACCAAGAACGCAAATCTGGCAGCCAACGAGGCTTATTATACCAAACCGCAATGCGTCTCTCTGGCTTGTGATCGGCATCCTCAATCCAAACGGCCACAAACGGACGTCGCGCCCGGCCTTCAAAGCGAGCTAACTCAAACTTAATGTCCAACGATTGACCCGCCGTCCACATTTTTTCCTTTACATTCACTAAACTAATCGCAGACTTCTCTGTCGATGTCGCTGGCCAGTTTTCACTTCTATATTCCGCCCCCTCTTTGTCCACGATTAAATACGATGCCTCTGGATACTGGGCCGCTAAATCAATCGAAGCCGCCACTCCTAACACATTAAACGCCGTCGCCAAAGCACCCGCCGTCACCGCATCTTCATGAGCAACCGTCGCCGAAATGACTTCCGAAGCCGGTTCTGCCGTCCGCGGATCCATGATATGCGAATAAGATACACCATCGATTTCGGTTCCTCTGCGGTAATCGCCAGAAGTAGCCACCGCCTTATTATTCACTTGTAAATAGGCTAAAACCTCCGCGTTCTCCCCCGAATTTCTCGGATCCGACACCCCAATTTTTTCCGTCCAATCTCCTTTCACCACAAAATCACCTCCGATATTCACCACCACTCCAGCTACACCCTCCTCATTCATAGCCTCTGAGGCCGCTTTCTCCATCACATAGGATTTCGTGAAACTATGCAATTTCAATTCCGTATCAGTTAAACGAGTTGCTCCACTTTCGTCTACAGACCAATGTGGCTGGTTTACCTCTGCGATCGCATTTACGCGCGCGGCCACAGAAGGAACCTCAGATGTCCAAAGTTTCGAAATATGCTCTGATGCTGCATTCAATGCCCCATCCGTTTTTGCATTCCACTCATCAAAATGCTGCAAGACTTCGCGTAGTTCGGAGGAAATTTCAACGGATTCTCCACGCGTGTTAAGCCAATTAGAAAACTCGGATGAGCCATGAGCCGAGAGAATTTCGTTCAAGCGATGAATCTCCGCTAACACTTTCGCTTCAGCTAGGGAAGCAGATGCCTCTGAATTTGCGATGATTTTCAAATCCAGCGAAGTACCTAATACGTTATCAAAATGGGAGCTTAATAAGCCGTTAGAGGACGCCGAAGGCGACAGGCTTAAAAGACTTAGGGCGATTGAATTGATCATAGGGTTGTTATTTAGTTCACAATATTGAAAAATAAACCGTTTAATCGCGTGAATTTTGAGATAAAGCGTTGAGATTTGTAGATAAATCAGGGAATAAAATGAAAATCGAGATTTGGAGTGATATCATGTGCCCATTTTGCTACATAGGCAAGCGGCATTTGGAAAAAGCCTTAGAAACATTCCCAGGGAAGGACGAGGTCGAAATCGAGTGGAAGAGTTTTCAATTAGATCCTACCATCCCCATGGATTTGGGTCAGGAAACTAATGTATATGACTATTTAGCGGCGCGCAAAGGCATCTCTTTAGAGCAAGTACAATTGATGCACGAGCGTGTTTCTGAAATGGCGGAAGCGGTGGGTTTGCACTACGATTTTGATCAGGCCAAAGTCGCTAATTCCCTGAAATCCCATCTCCTAATACAATACGCGAAAGACCAGGGCAAAGGCGATGCTATCGAAGAGCGTTTGTTTCAAGCCTATTTTATGGAAGGCAAAAACCTGGCTTTAGAGGAGGCATTAGTAGAATGTGGTGAAGCTGTAGGACTAGAACGCGAGGGAATTCTGAATGCCTTGCAAGACGAGAATTATGCTTACCGTGTAAAACAAGATATTCAAGAGGGAGAAAATCTGGGCGTACGAGGAGTTCCCTTCTTTGTTTTTGACAGAAAATACGGCATCTCTGGTGCTGAACCTATTGAAGTGTTTACGAAAACCTTAATGCAAACGGCAGCAGAATGAAAAACCTATTGATTGCCTTATTTCTATTCGGAAGTTTAGTTTTAAAAGCCCAGGACTCCACCACCTACGTGAACGTCGCGTTGAAAAACGGGAATTCCGTGTCTGGTCAGTTGCTGCATAAGTCCGATGCGGAGGTATCTATATTAACCACAGATCTAGGGACCGTGATGTTACCTTGGTCTGCGATCGAATCGGTAAATGTCATCTCAAAACAGGAGATCAATCAGTTTGCGAACCCGCAACCGACGCGTTATTTCTTCGCTCCTTCGGCCATTCCACTAAAGAAAGGTGATAAATATTACCAGAATGCCTACTTCTTGTTGAATTCAATACAAGCTGGTTTGAGCGATCATTTATCTATCGGTGGTGGGGTGTTTGTTCCATTTGCCTTGTTTATCACGCCTAAAATCGGTTACCAAGTGGCTCCTAAAGTCCATGTGGGAGGTGGCGTTTTGTTTGCGACGTCGCTGATTCGGGACTTTAATTTTGGGGTAGGAACGGTGTATGGTTCGTTCACCTACGGGACGAATGAGCACAATCTTACGGTGAATGCGGGCTTAGGTGCGGTAAATGAGAATACCGGTCTAGGAAGTAATGACTACCAATGGAAGTTTGCGAGCAAGCCCATGTTTACGATTTCTGGGATGACACGAATTTCTAAAAGAGTGCTTTTGATGACTGAAAACTGGATTTTCTCGACTAAAACTGTGAACTACGACAGCGGGACCGGTCAATACGTGAACACCGTTTCAGTATACAATGGCCTACTTTCAGCCGGTGCGCGTATTGTAGGTCGTCGGTATGCATTCGATGTAGGTTTGCTGAGCCCGACTAGTTCGGAATTCTCGGCCATCCCCTACATCGCCTGCAACATTAAATTCTAAAGGCTCTTTAAGTACGCAATACTGATAGGCACAAATTGCTCTTCTTGATTACTTTCGTCTTCGATGAAGCAATGCTCAATGCCGTTCTTCTTCGCTAGTTTGATAATGGCCTTCCAGTTGCCTTGACCCGTTCCCACTGGGACGTCGTTTTCAGCTGGAGTTCCACCTGTTAAGTCGCCGGCCACACCTTTGCGCAGATCTTTTACGTGCATCAGCTTGAAGCGAGTAGGGTATTTCTTCAATAATTTCTCTGGCATATCAGCGCCGCCGCCGTGCATCGTCCACAATACATCCATTTCGAAAGAAACGTATTCCGGGTTGGTGTTTTGAATGATGTAATCTAATAGGGTTTCATTTTTGCCAAAAGGCTGGAACTCATACCCATGATCATGGTAACAAAGCGTTAGGCCATTTTCTTTAAACTTTTTACCGGCTTCATTAAATAAAGCAACTGCCTTTTCTGCTTCTTCTAAAGTAAAGCCTCCGCGCACTTTGTGAGGAATCCAAGCACACATCACGAATTTAGAGCCTAATATTTTTGCTTTTGCGATGGCTTCGGCAGGATTTGCGAGTTCTTCATAGCCTACTCCAGTGGAGGGAACAGAAATGCCGCGATCTGCACACATCTGCTTGAATTGTTCTGGGGTTTGGCCTTTTTGAGCACCGCCTTCGATTTCCGTGATCCCCATGGATTGAATAAGATCGAGGGTTTTCGCTACGTCTTTAGGAAACTGATTCCGGAAGGTATACGCTTGAACACCAATCGGGTAGGTGTATAATTTCTGGGCTTGTACAAAAGCAGGCAAAGTTAGCAAGCCAACGAGTAACAATTGTTTAATTTTCATAAGTCTAGGTTTTATGTAAAAATGACTTTTTTTTGTGAATTATTTAAGAATCGTAAAAAATATTTTCAGATGGCCATCTCCTACATCCCGCAACCAAAAATTACTTGTCAGGATTTCATCAATATCTTGGACAGGTCTACTTTAGGCCTTCGCCGTCCCTTAGCTGATCTAGAGGCGATGGAACTGATGTTTCAGCATGGGAATGTGTATGTGGGCGCCTATGATGGAGATAAATTAGTGGGTTTAGCACGCGTAATGACTGATTTTGTATACACAAGCTATCTTTCTGACCTCGCAATAGATGAGGCCTACCAGCACCAAGGGATAGGGAAACAGCTGATAAAAGAGGTGAAGCATTTTATCCCTAGAGCAAAAATTATCCTGTTAGCAGCTCCCGCTGCCGAACAATATTATCCGAAAATTGGGATGCAAAATCACGCCCATTGTTATGTCTTAGACAAGTTGGATGAATTGAAATAGTTTGGAATTTTCTTTGATTTTCAAACATTCTGTGCTTTTTTTCGGTTTGAAAACCAAATAAAGATTTGGCAATCAACAAATAACCCAAATTAATTCTATCATTTTTTAACCCAATTTTTGCAAAATTCATCGCTTATGAAAACAAAAATTACTAGCCTTTTAACACTAGTTTTAGTGTTAATGATGCAGGTATCGTTCGCCCAGAAAGCAACGAAAACTGTAACAGGTACAGTAGCAGATGAGAATGGCCAACCTTTAGTAGGCGCATCTGTTGTTGTAAATGGAACAAAAACGGGAACAAACACAGACAAATCTGGTAAGTTCTCTATCGCGGCCGCTGAAGGCCAAAGTTTAACATTCAGCTTCGTAGGTTACAACAAATCTACGGTCGCTGTAACTAGTGCCACTTCATCTGTTCAAGTAGCATTAACATCTGACAACACGTTAGATGAGGTTATCGTAACGTCCTACAGCACGTCTACAAAACAATCTTTTACAGGTACGGCGAAGGTCGTAGATGCAAAAAACATCGAGCGTAAAAACTTCTCGAACATCTCTAAGGGATTAGCGGGTGAGGCTGCCGGTGTGACTGTTATCAACTCTTCAGGTCAACCAGGTACTTCTGCTGCGATTCGTATTCGTGGTATCGGTACTGTTAATGGTAGCCGTGGCCCACTTTATGTATTAGACGGTGTGCCTTTTGAAGGAAACATTAACTCGATTAACCCAGGTGATATCGAAAACACAACGATCTTAAAAGATGCGGCTGCAACAGCGATCTACGGTTCTCGTGGAGCGAATGGTGTGGTGGTAATCAACACAAAGAAAGGAAGCAAGACAGGTGATGCTGTGATTGAACTAGAATTAAAGTCTGGTCAAAACATGAGCTTATTGCCTCGTTACAGCACCATCCGTAACCCAGAGCAATACATCGGCTTAACTTGGGAAGGTTACTATAACAAAGGCGTTGCCTTAGCGAATGCGAATCCAACAGCT
>JBMSJH010000130.1:0-6220 GCA_049418705.1 Aquirufa sp. | reverse complement strand
TTTTGTTGTTTTTAGACGCAAGGTATTGCGTCTCTACAAATGTTGTTGTTACATTCTTGTCGGACTGACGCTCCGCGTCATGTGGCCCCGCCGGGAATCGAACCCGGATCTAGCGTTTAGGAAACGCCTATTCTATCCGTTGAACTACAGCGCCAATCTTTTTTATTCTTTATTCTTTGTGCTTTATACTTTCCAGAGCTAAAGCTCTGGACTATACCCATCACTATGCCCCATCAAGTGATTTCCCTCCAGCCAGTTCGGGAAAATCTGCATGTGCTTGTCTTTTAATTGTCCCATGATCGTCTCGCGAAGTTCAGCTAAGTTACTGCGTTGTTCGGCTGAGATGAAAACGGTTTTAGGTGTATTGGTTTGCCAGTGAGTGCGCTTTAAAAAGGCAGTCACACGGTCCATTTTACTTAATTCCACTTCGCCATCGATACCCACTTCAGAACCCTCGAAGAAAATATCTTCGACAGGAAATAAGTCAATTTTATTGAAAACAAGGATGGTAGGTTTATCTCCTACACCCATTTCATTTAGAATACCTTGAACGACTTCGATTTGCTCCTCAAAATTCGGGTGGGAAATATCCACCACGTGCAATAATACATCTGCTTCGCGAACCTCATCTAAAGTAGACTTAAAGGATTCGATCAAGAGGGTAGGGAGCTTACGAATGAAACCTACGGTATCCGTTAATAAGAAAGGAATGCCTTCCCAAACTACCTTGCGAACCGTAGAATCTACCGTGGCAAATAGTTTATTTTCAGCAAAAACGTCTGTTTTTGCTAGTTTTTGCATCAAAGTGGACTTACCCACGTTCGTATATCCCACTAGTGAAACGCGGACCATCCGGTCGCGGTTTTTGCGTTGGGTGAAGGATTGTTTATCGATGGCCTCTAATTTGTCCTTCAGAAAGGCGATACGGTCGTTCGCAATACGACGGTCCGTTTCTAATTCCTTTTCCCCTGGACCACGCATACCTACGCCACCTCGTTGTTTGGAAAGGTGAGACCACATGCGGGTTAATCGCGGTAACATGTATTGGTATTGTGCGAGTTCTACCTGGGTGCGGGCTTGAACGGTTTGGGCTCTCAAGGCAAAAATGTTGAGAATCAATAAACTGCGATCTAATACTTTGACTTCTTTGCCGTATTCCTGGATGTTAAATTCAATATTACGAACCTGAGATGGGCTTAAATCATCATCAAAGATGATCATGTCGACATCCTTCTCGATGACATAGGCCATGATGTCCTCGAACTTTCCTTTACCTACGTAAGTCTTGTTATCGGGCTTGGCTAAATTTTGAGTAAAGCTGTGAAGCGTCACGACGCCGGAAGTAGAAGCTAAAAAGGCTAATTCCGCGAGGTATTCGGCCGTTTGTTCGGCATTTTGTTTTTGAGAAGTGACCGCGACTAAGACCGCGGTTTCTTGTTCCTCATCCGTACGATGTACTACGTTGTTTTTCATTTTAGCTAAAAAAAGCCTTTCCGTGAAGAAAGGCTTTCTTGTTAGGTAGGCTGTTCTACTTATGCGTTTAGCGCCTCTGCACCCCCTACGATCTCTAGGATTTCCTTCGTAATGGCTGCTTGACGTGAACGGTTGTACTCTAATTTCAATGCTTTAATTAATTCGCCAGCGTTATCAGTTGCTTTATCCATTGCCGTCATACGAGCGCCGTGTTCTGAAGAATTAGATTCTAATAAGGCACGGAAGATGGATAATTTAATTGACTTTGGAATTAATTCAGAAATAATTTCTTCCTCAGATGGCTCAAAGATATAATCTACTGAACTCGCTTTTTCACCTGATTCTGAGGCTACTAATGGAAGTAATTGTTCTGTTTGAATAATCTGTGTAGCAACGTTCTTCGAGTAATTGAAAAGAATTTCTACGACATCATATTGCTTCTCAGTGAAGGCATTTAATACGACTTCACCGATTTCACGTACGTTTGTGAAGTTCAAACGTGTGAAGATGTCTGTATGCGCATCATTCACTTTGTATCCACGACGTGATAAATATTCTGCTCCTTTTTTACCTAAAGAAAGAATCTCTACATTTCCAGACGCTTGAAGATCTGCATATTTCTCTTGTATTAAAGCCATGGTCGCTTTTCCAACGTTCGCATTAAATGCGCCGCAAAGTCCACGATCAGAGGTTACTACAATGATTAAGGCATTCTTGATCTCACGTACTTCTGTGAAAGGATTCTCCGCACCCGCTTCTGTTTGAGCAGAAACGGTGGCAATCATTTCCGCTAATTTCTTAGCGTAAGGACGCATTTGGTGTATGGCATCTTGTGCACGACGTAGCTTCGCAGCGGAAACCATTTTCATGGCTTTCGTGATCTGCTGCGTCGAGTTAACCGATACAATTCTATTTCTTACTTCTTTTAAGGAAGCCATAGTATTCTAATTTTATGCTTTGTATTTAGCTGCTACTTCATTACCCACACGCTTCAATGTAGCGGTTAAGGTATCATCGTATTTACCTTGACCTAAAGCTTCTAATGTTGCTTTTTCTGTCGCACGTAATACTTGAATGAAATCTTGTTCGAATTCACGAACTTTTTCTACTGGTACGTTATCTAAGTTACCAGTTGTAGCTAAATAAATCATAGCAACTTGCTCCTCTACACGTTGTGGCGCGAATTGAGGTTGCTTTAACATTTCTAAGTTACGGCGACCACGGTCGATTGTTAACTTCGTAGATGCATCTAAATCAGAACCAAATTTCGCGAAAGCTTCTAGCTCACGGAATTGTGCTTGATCTAACTTTAAGGTACCCGCTACTTTCTTCATTGACTTGATCTGCGCATTACCACCCACACGTGATACCGAGATACCTACGTTAATCGCTGGACGAATACCTGCGTTGAACAAGTTTGTTTCTAAGAAGATTTGACCGTCAGTAATCGAAATTACGTTCGTTGGGATATAAGCAGAAACGTCACCCGCTTGTGTTTCGATGATCGGAAGAGCTGTTAAGCTACCGCCACCTTTCACTATGTGTTTGATTGATTCTGGTAAGTCGTTCATGTTGCGAGCGATCTCATCTGAGTTGTTCACTTTCGCCGCACGCTCTAATAAACGAGAGTGAAGGTAGAAAACGTCACCTGGATACGCCTCACGTCCTGGTGGACGACGTAATAATAGAGAAACCTCACGGTAAGCTACCGCTTGCTTCGATAAGTCATCATACACAACTAAGGCTGGACGACCTGTATCACGGAAGAATTCACCGATCGCTGCACCCGTAAATGGAGCGTAGAATTGCATTGGAGCTGGATCCGCAGCTGTCGCCGAAACGATTACTGTATAATCCATTGCACCTGCTTTACGTAAAGTTTGCTCTACTTGCTTCACAGTAGAAGCTTTTTGACCAATCGCTACGTAGATACAGAAAACTGGTTCTCCTTTATCGTAGAATTCTTTTTGATTAATAATTGTATCGATACAAACCGCAGTCTTACCTGTTTGACGGTCACCGATTACTAGCTCACGTTGTCCGCGACCTACTGGGATCATCGCGTCGATCGCTTTGATACCTGATTGTAATGGTTCAGTTACTGGTTGACGGAAGATTACCCCTGGTGCTTTACGCTCTAAAGGCATCTCGTATAAATCTCCTGCGATAGGACCGTTTCCGTCGATAGGCTCACCTAAAGTGTTCACTACACGACCTAAAATTCCATCACCTACTTTTACAGAGGCAATAAGGTTTGTTCTTTTTACGGTATCACCCTCCTTTACAGAGCTAGAATCCCCTAATAATACAGCACCTACGTTATCCTCCTCTAAGTTCAAGGCTAAAGCTTTTAGACCGTTTTCGAAAACGATCAACTCACCTGCTTGTACGTTAGATAGGCCGTAAATACGTGCCACACCATCACCCACTTGGAGTACGGTACCTACTTCTTCTAGTTCTGCGACAGTTTTAGCTTGGGACAATTGTTCCCGTAAAATAGCTGAAACTTCATCTGGTCTTACTGATGCCATATAAAATGGAGGGGTTTAATAATTTATAAACTGATTTTTAAACTATTTATTTTGAATCAAATTTCGGGTGCAAAATTAGTCATGAAATTTGAATAATCCCATGAATTAATCAAAAAAAAGACGATAATCATAAGACTTTTTAAAGAAGTGTCTTTGAGCTAAGTTGGAAAGCTTGTTAAATGCCGTTAAAATTCTTGAAAAAGAGGCTTTTTTCTGTATCTTCGAACCTTTGTTTTTGACAATAAATAAACAATCCTTATGAAAATTAAATTGCTTGCCATCCTTACTTTTTTTGTTTCATTGACTTCTGTAGCGCAGACAAAACCGAAGCCTACCACGAAGCCTAAGTTAACGGTTTCATTAACTAAAGTGCCCGTAAAAGAATTCTCTAATCAAGTTGATTCGGTTTCTTACGCGGTAGGTGTGTTAGTAGCACAGAATTTTAAATCTCAAAAAGTAACGTTAAATCCAGCGATGGTGGCGAAAGGATTTGAGGCAGCAACTCAAGGTGGAGCTTTGAAAATGACCGAGCAGGAATGCCAAAACATCGTTTCAAACTACATGATGAAGAACCAAGAGGCCTTAGCCTTAGAAAAATCAAAAGAATTTTTGCCTAACAAGGAGGCTGGAGAGAAGTTTTTGGCAGAAAATAAAAAGAAAGACTCGATCATCGTGACGTCTTCTGGATTACAATACAAAATCATCAAATTAGGAACGGGTCCTAAGCCTGTTGCAACGGATAAAGTGAAGACACATTACCACGGAACATTAATCGATGGTACGGTGTTTGATTCCTCCGTACAACGCGGCGAGCCTATTTCATTCCCTGTTTCTGGGGTAATCCCAGGCTGGGTAGAAGCCCTGCAATTAATGCCAGTGGGTTCTAAATTCAAGTTATTTATTCCAGAAAACTTAGCTTACGGAGTTCGTGGCGGTGGTCAAACCATCAAACCTTATTCTGCCTTAGTTTTTGAAGTAGAATTATTAGAGATCGAAAAGTAAACCGATGAAGAAGATACTACCTATTTTTATCCCGCTTTCCTTATTAGTTGTATGGTTTATGCATGGTTCAGACCTGCAAAATCAGGTGACCTACCAAGAAGGTGATTTACAGCCCTCTGCTTTGCAACGTAAGGTAGAGAGTAAGGTATTCGAGATTTTGAGCAACTACCATTACCGGAAGATTCCCGTGAATGATTCGTTGTCTTCGAAGATTTTTGATGCCTACATCAAGCAATTAGACCCGAACAAGGTGTTCTTTTTAGCGGAGGATATAAATGAGGTAGAAAAGTATCGTTTAGCGATAGATGAGGCGCTTAATCTAGGCGATTTGACTCCCGCATTTCAGATTTATAATATTTACCAAAAAAGGATGAAGGCACGTTATGCCTTCATCAACGCTCAATTAGATAAAGCGGTTGATTTCACGATTGACGAAACGTATCAACCGAATCGCGAGAAAGCGGTTTGGGCTAAATCAGAGGCTGAGCTAGATGATTTCTGGCGTAAAGACATCAAGCGTCAATTATTGGATTGGAAAATTGGTGGAAAAGCCGATACAACGTCTGTACGTGAATTAAAAGAGCGTTATAAGCGGACGGAGAAATACATGGCGAAGACGAAATCGGAGGATGTATTTCAGATTTTCATGAATGCGTATACGGAAAGTATTGACCCACATACAACCTACATGATTCCGAAGGCAGCGGAGGAATTTAATAAGGACATGTCCCAAAGTTTTGAAGGGATAGGGGCAACACTTCGTTTAGAGGGGGATTACGTAACTATATTTGATTTAGTTCCAGGTGGTCCAGCGTATCGGAGCAAACAAATTAATCCGAAAGATCGCATCGTGGGTGTGGCTCAAGGAGATGATGGAAAGTTTGTTGATGTGATCGGTTGGTTTACGGATGATGCGGTGAAATTAATCCGCGGTCCGAAAGGAACGGTCGTACGTTTAAAAATCTTACCAGCTTCTGGGGTCACAGGTTCACCTACGACGGAGGTTCGCATCGTTCGCGAGAAGATTAAATTAGAAGAGCAGACGGCGAAGAAGGAGATTTTGTTCCAAAAGCAAGGCGACAAAACCTTGAAAATTGGTTTAATCACCATCCCGATGTTCTACCGTGATTTTGAGGGTGCGCGTAATAATGAAGCAGGTTTCAAGTCTACCTCAGCTGATGTGCGCAAGTTCTTAGTGGAATTTAAGAAAGAAG
>JBMSJH010000129.1:0-6276 GCA_049418705.1 Aquirufa sp. | reverse complement strand
CCACAGACTATCTTCATGGAAATGTTATTTCTTAAGATTGAATATTGGATCGAGGGAGATGATAAAGCCCAAAGAAAACTGTCAGAATCCCCTTGGAATAAAGAGAAAGTTATGAAAAGAGCGACAAAGCATACCTTATTCGTTCTATTATCATTCGCCATTGCGAATACCTTTTTGATGTATATCATTAGCAAAAAGGAATGGCTAAAATTAGTCACAGAACCCCCATTAAATCACGTAGTAGGTCTAGTCGCCATTCTTATTTTTACAGCGGTCTTTTACTTTGTATTTGCCAGATTTAGAGAAATGGTGTGTATGGTTGTTTGTCCCTATGGTCGTCTGCAAGGCGTATTATTAGATAACAATTCCATTCTAGTTCAATATGATCATAAAAGGGGAGAACCGCGTGGAAAAGGCGAAGAGAAAGGTTCTTGCATTGATTGCCATTGGTGTGTACGCGTTTGTCCTACCGGAATTGATATTCGAAATGGTAGCAATCAATTAGAATGCATCGGTTGCACGGCATGTATAGATGCTTGTGATACGGTAATGAAAAAAACGCATCAGCCTACCGGTTTAATTCGATATGATTCTTTAAATGGAGTAAATTCTGGACAAAAACTCAAGTTTACCTTGCGTATCGGAGCATACAGTACTGTCTTAGCTTTGATAGTTGCTGGTCTCGCTTTTTTATTAATCACGCGAACAAACTTCGAAACCACCTTATTAAGAACTCCTGGTATGATATTCCAGGTGGATGAAAAGAAGAACGAGGTAAGTAATTTATACCAAATGGAAGTGTTGAATAAGTCCATGGAGAAGCAAAGTTTTAGAATAGATGCGCCAGAACCATTTCAAATTGTGTGGGTGGGAAAACCCATTAATTTAGTAAACCCGGGAAAAATGGCGAAAGGGGAGTTCTTCCTAAAAATCAAACTAGGCAAGTGGAAGAACGGAGAAAAGGTTCCGGTACAGATTACAGAAACCAGTGGAAAAGAAGAGATAATCAAAACGAGTTTTATACAACCAGATGAATAAATTTAACTTTAATTGGGGACACGGAATTATCGTCACATTTGTGCTTTTTGGTGCATTTATGGCTTATTTTTATGTCAATATGTCCAAAGAATCCATCGAATTAGTGGGCAAGAATTACTATGCGGATGGGCAAGAATTTCAACGAAAAATTAATGAGCGGAAACAGACGGAAGCTTTGGCAGAAAAAGCAAGCATCCAATTTGCGGATGATTTCAAACAAGCGAAAATTCAATTACCATCTTCTATCCAAAAAGGAACCATCGTTTTTTATCGTCCTTCCAACGCTACTTTAGATAAAACGCTAGAAATCACATCTGATTCTTCTGGGCTTTCATTCATTAAAACAGATTTCCTGATCAAGGGACCTTGGAATGTAAGCTTGCAATGGGAGAAAGCTGGTAAAAACTATGTGGAAGAGCAACGCATTTTGATCCCCTAATGTACACCTGGTATTATACCTTTCTCATTGGATTAGCCGGAAGCTGGCATTGTTTTGCCATGTGCGGTCCCATCGTAGCACAAATTAATGCACGAGGAAAATCACCTGCCCGGATGATTTTATATCCTTTGGGAAGAATATTCATGTATGGAGTTTTAGGCTATTTTGTGGCAGGAATCGGATCTATTTGGTTATTCCCAAATTTATGGTCCTATTATTACCTATTAGCAGGCGTGATTATTTTGTTATTAATAAGCCAAAATATAGGAGAGGGGCCTCTCGCTTTTTTACATCAAACCATCGGGAAAAGACTTCAGAAAATAGGGTCTAAAATGGGGCCTATAGGCTATTTCGTCTTAGGAATGGCCAATGGATTATTGCCTTGTGGACTGGTGGTGGCTGGTTTAAGTGTTGCATTAATCCAACCGAATCCGCTGTATGGTTCTTTCAGCATGCTATTGCTTGGAATTGCGACGTTGCCAGCTTTGCAATTATACCTATGGGGAACAGGAAAACTAAAAAAACAGGCCGTTTTTCAATACCTAGGCTGGTTAGTAGCAGGTGTGCTACTTTTTAGAGGTGCTTGGGGCATTGGGATGGCTTATTCAGACTATTTAGCTCATTCAAGCCTGAGTCCAATTATTTGTCATCCGTTTAGTATTTGAGTTTCGCTAATCCCTCTATGTTTTTTAGGGTCATTTCGCCTCCCTTAACATCTACATAGCCTTCTTTTTTAAAATCACTCAGCGTTCTGATCACAGATTCTGTAGCCGTCCCCACACGGGAAGCGAGATCTTCTCTGGATAATTTAATAACTAAGGGCTCTGAATGGTTTTTACCATAGGTGTCTGCTAACTCAACAAGAACCATAGCGACACGCATTCTAAGGCTTTGATAGGCCATTTCCACTAAAAGCTTTTCATTTTTAAGTAAATAAGCGGTCAAAGCTTTTCTGAAAAATACCTCTAAATGAATGTTCTCTTTTATTCGTTGCAGAAAGTCGGCAGAGGAAACACTTAGGAGTTGAACTTCCTCGAGAGCTTCTGCACTCTCTCGATAGGCTTGATTTTCTAATAGATCCACAAAACCAAAAAATTCTCCTTCCTGAACAAAAGAGGTAATAAAATACTTGCCATCCTTGTTTGTGTGGTAGGTTTTTACTTTTCCTTTGGCCAAATAATACAAACGAATTGGATGATCCCCCTCAGAATAAATTACCTGCTTTTTTGCGTGTGTTTGTGTCTTCTTTTCTCCGTCCCAGCTCGGTAAATCTAAAAAAGCTAACGCCTCATGCACTGCGGATACATCAGAAATAGATTCAACCACAGGATTAATTGTCTTGGACTTCTTCAAGCGTGCCTCGATCGCTTTTAATAATTCCACCTCCTGAAAAGGTTTGGTCAAATAATCATCAGCCCCCATTTCCATTCCCTTGCGCATGTCTGCACGATCCGTTTTCGCGGTTAAAAAGATGAATGGTATAGACGCTAAATCCGCCTGACTGGAGAAGACTTGCAGAACCCCAAATCCATCTAAATTAGGCATCATAATATCACAGATAACTAAATCTGGACTCCAGGTCCGAGCTAATCGAACACCTTCAAGACCATCCGAGGCCGTTTCAACCGTAAATCCAGATAATTCTAAGAGTTCAGCGGTATTCTCCCGAATATCCACACTATCCTCAATGATTAAAATACGTTTGTTCATGTTTTTATCTGTTTGGGAATTGAATACACAGCTCTGTTCCTCTATTCAATTCACTCTTAATTTGTACGCTACCCCCTAATAATCGCATATATCGATCCACTAAGTGTAAACCTAAACCTGTTCCTTGTATTACTGTCGCGTTACCACCCCGAAAGAAGCGTTCAAATAAATGTTTTTGATCTTCCTCACTAATCCCAATTCCCTGATCAATGATACACAATTCCACGACCTCATCTCGACAAAGCACACGTAACACCACCTCTTTTTGTGAAAATTTCAAGGCATTGGAAAGTCCATTAAAGATCACCTTTCGAAGAATACTGGCATCCTGAAAACAGGTAAAGTCCTCCACCAAATCCAAACGAATTGGTTGTGTATAGGTAGTGAAATCAGTTAATATATCCTGAATAAAGTCCTGAATCGAGAATTCAGTGGGATGAATTTCCAATTTTCCATCCTCTAATTTGCCAACTGAGAGAAACTCTTCTAATATCTCCGTCAAATGACTCACGGAAGATTTGATTCGATTAATATGCTGCTCTCGCTTTGGTTGATCTTCTTGCTTGGTATATTTCTCAATGAGTGTAGCTGAACCTAAAATGGAAGTCAAAGGTGTTCTAAATTCATGAGAAGCCATGGACACAAATCGTGTTTTTAAATCCCCTAACACTTTTTCTTTTTCCAGCGAAATTTCCAACTCCTTCGCATTCACTTCCAACTTGTTCAAAGTATTCTGGAGCGCCTGAGTTCTCGCCTCGACTTCTTGCTCTAAAGTCTCGTTCAACTGATTAATTTGTTGATTTTTTAAAATCAACTCCATTTCCACTTTACGCTTTAACGTCACATCACTCACGAAAGCGATGTAGTGCATGCTATCACTCGCTTTAAAGTGTGATAAGGAGATTTCGATGGGGAAGAGGGATCCATCTTTACGTTTAGCTTTTAAATCTAAACCGATACCCATTGGACGAGAAATTGGTTTTTCGTGGCCTAATTTTTCTAAATGCCCGTGATGTCTGTCCTTCAAGTGGTTCGGAATCAAGAGGGAAATATTTTCTCCCAATAATTCAGTGGGTTCAAAACCAAAAAGCTGGTCTGCGAACTTATTGGATAAGATAATTTCGAATTGAGAGTTCGTCACCAAAATACCAATAGCGGCCTCCTGAAAGATCGCTTCAAATTCGAATCCAGCTTGTATTTGATTAGGCATTGGTTTTCATTTAAACTTAAATATACAAAGATTTAAGGATGATAGGAAGACACAGCGTGCTTCAAAACATCCGATTTATAAAAATAAACCTCTTTAAATTGACCCTCAGCATACATTTTACCCTGATCGAAAAAATGAGGGGAAGTGGGGCTACCATTTTGGCCACCTGCTAAGAGCGAATAGGCCTTGATTTTAGGGCCAAATTCCACAGCGGCAATGAAACTATTCCCATTCACCCCATACCACTTTTTAGTTCCCTGAATCGAGCGACTCGTGTAGGAGGGTAGCTGCCCCCAGGCCGAGGAAGTAAAAGGAACGGGAATACTTGGCATAGTATCATCCATTTGCAATACCTCTTGATTTGAAATCCGCTGGAAACGATTTAGATCCCCCCAGGCCACTCTCCAAGTTCCAAAATCAGATTCAAGTTCTTTCATTACTACTCTTAAGGCTTGACGCATTTCCTCCCGAGAACCCGTTTTTGCATAATTTTCCATATTCTGTACCACGTCAGTTTCTCCTCCAAATTGCTTGGTTTTAGTCATTTTAGGCATAATTTTTAGCCCCCAACGAACAGCGATAGTTTGGGCAATAGACGTCACTGAGGCATTATAATCCCATTTTTTCAATTCATTCGCCACTTCCTGAAGATTAGCTTCGCCCGCGATTGCCTCTAAAAGAGCAGGCATCAACACCTCAAAGGCCATTAATCGACGATCATAACCCAGCCCAATCAACTCTGACAAATCCAATTTACTCATTTGAGAAAATAAACGTACCGCATTTCGATCTCGAAAATTCTCCCCATCTGGCGCCATATAAACGGGGTAGTTAGCACGCAAAGGACTGGAAGGACCAGCTACGGTAAAAGCAGTTGAATTACAGTTTTGAATCCACGCCGAAGCCGGATTATAGGAATGAACAATCTCATCTAAGTGGTGTAAACCTCTCCAATCATTCTTTGAGGTGGAACCATCTTGCGGAATCCCCCAATCTAGCGTAGGATTTCTACGTGGCACATAATTCCCATGCCAATAGGCGATATTCCCTTTATTATCTGCATAAACCGTATTATTAGAGGTATTGGCGCGCATTTCCATCACTCGCTTAAAGTCAGCGAAACCGGTGGTTTTCGTGCGTAACCAGCTTTGAACTAAACTTTTTCTAGCCCGATTATACGAACGAACCGAAATCCATTTACCATTTCTAGCTGCTAAAACTGGACCACGGTGGTTATAATAGGTCTTGATTTTTCTAGTCCCTAACGTAATCCATTTCGTCTTAAAGGGAATCCACTTTCCTTCTAACAGGTATTCCATCTGGCCCGCTCTCGAACGTGTAGTTTCAATATACGCATCTGCTACATCCACTTCAGAAGAGGTATGCATCCAACCATTGTAGGGGTTAAAGCCTTGATAGATAAAGAATTGCCCCCACGTGACAGCCCCATAAACAGACAAACCTTCTTCGCTTTCTACATGAACCTCTGGTCTAAAATAAAAAGTAACGTGGGGGTTAATGTAAAGTAGGGAATTGCCGGATTTAGATAAGGCTGGTCCTACGGCGAAACCGTTAGAACCCGTGAGCTTTTCATCCGGATTTTGGTATTTTACACTCGCCACTTGAGCAGGTAGACCATAGAAAAGGGCTGTTTCCTGTTCAGTTACATCGCCCGTAGAAATGGCACCAATGGAGCCATCCGTCCATAAAAGAGGGAACCAGGGCTCGAAATGAGTGATTAATCGAGGCTTAACTTCAGGATGTTTTTGTAAATAATAATTGATCCCATCCGCATAGGCATTGAGCAGTTTTTTAAGCCAAAGAGGGCTCGTTTTGTATTCTTCTTTGGCCTCCTTTTCATCTATTAATAACTTGATGT
>JBMSJH010000128.1:0-6302 GCA_049418705.1 Aquirufa sp. | reverse complement strand
AGTGAAGCATCTGGTTTTCACCAAATTTTCCTTAGATATGACCTAGATTTTGGATTGGGAAAATTAGGGCAATTTCATCCCTAAAAGAATCGGTTAATTATTGGTGATTTAGGGGGAAAAAATTGAAATTATTAAAGATTTTCAAAGGCTCTTTTTTAGTAGTTAGAATTCCTCAGAAATTTGTGCACTTATAGCTAAAAAACCCGGTGAAAATTAGGGTTATTTTGCGGAGCAAATAGTAAATTGCGTAGATTTTAGCATTTATAGATTGTTAAGATTTATACTAAACCAAAACATTGAAACATTTCTTTGGCCTAAAGCCTAGAAAATTAACTTATGGATCCATTTTCCTACGTAGCCAATGCCGATACACAAGTCATAGCTGACTTGTATGAGGCGTACAAACAAGATCCCAATTCAGTTGATAGCTCTTGGAGAGACTTCTTCAAAGGTTTTGACTTTTCTCAGACCTGGTTAGGTGAGGGAGCTCCTGCGGGCGCTGTTTCAGCTGATTCAAGCCATGTTCAAAAGGAAATGGCGGTAATCTCGTTGATTAAAGCCTTCCGTTCTAGAGGACACTTATTATCTAAAACCAATCCCGTACGTGAACGTAAGGATCGCAAGCCACGTTTAGATTTGGCGGATTATTCTTTGTCTGACGCTGATTTAGATACCGTCTTCCAAGCGGGTTCTTTCATGGGTTTAGGCGCGGTAACCTTGCGTACGATTCAGGCAGCTTTGCACAAAATCTATGCGGGTTCTGTTGGATTTGAATATTCGTATATCCGTGACGTTCAACAAAAAGAATGGTTGCGCAATAAGATTGAAAAGGAAGCACTTTCCTTTAAGCCTACATTCGAAGAGAAGAAACACATTCTTCAGAAAATGAATGAGGCGGTTGTTTTTGAGAACTTCTTAGGAACAAAATATTTAGGCCAAAAGCGTTTCGGCTTAGAAGGTGGTGAATCCACTATCGCCGGTTTAGATGCGATTATCAATGTGGCAGCTGATGCGGGTGTGAAAGAGGCGGTGATCGGTATGGCACACAGAGGTCGTTTGAACGTTTTGGCAAACATTATGCACAAATCTTACGAAGCGATCTTTGATGGTTTCGAAGGAAATGTACCTAATGAAATCCACGGTGACGGTGACGTAAAATACCACTTAGGGTATTCTAGCAAGCATATTTCTCCAAAAGGCAGCGAGATTTCACTGAAATTAGCTCCAAATCCATCTCACTTAGAGGCCGTAAATCCACTAGTAGAAGGTTTCTGCCGTGCGAGTGCAGATGCGCATTACGCGGGAGATTACGATAAAGTATTGCCTATTTTAATTCACGGTGATGCAGCTGTAGCTGGTCAAGGTATCGTGTATGAGGTAACTCAAATGGCGAAATTAAAAGGCTATAGCACGGGTGGAACGATCCACTTTGTGATCAATAACCAAGTAGGTTTTACGACTGATTTTGAAGACGCACGTTCTGCGATTTATTGCACGGATGTGGCTAAAATCATCGATGCGCCGGTATTTCACGTAAATGGTGATGATCCAGAAGCGGTAGTATTCGTGTCTCGCATGGCCGCTGAATACCGTCAAGAATTCAATCGCGATGTGTTTGTGGATATGGTTTGTTACCGCCGTAATGGTCACAACGAATCAGATGAGCCTCGTTTTACGCAGCCTACTTTGTATGCGAACATCACGAACCATCCAAACCCACGTGAGGTTTACACACAACAATTAATTAAGAACGGCGAGATCGAAGCTAAATTAGCCGAGGAAATGGATTCAGCATTCAAAGCGGAGTTGCAAGCTCGTTTGGATATGGTGAAGCAAAAAGTTAGCCCACCTTACGTTCCCTTAAAATTAGACAACCGTTGGTCTGCTCTACGTTTCTCTAACGAGAAAGATTTCGATGCATCTCCGAAGACAGCAATTTCGAAGGAGGTAATTGATCAAGTAGCAAAAGCTTTAACGGTCTTGCCAAAAGGTTTCACAGCCTTAAAGCAAATCGAAAAGGTCATCGCAGACCGTAAAGGATATTTTGAAAAAGGCCAATTAAACTGGGCAACAGCTGAATTATTAGCATATGGTTCTCTTCTTTTAGAAGGCAAGCCTGTCCGTTTATCTGGTCAAGATGTACAACGTGGTACCTTCTCCCACCGTCACGTCGTATTACACGATGCGAATACGAATGAGAATTACAACTCGTTGAACCACATTAAAGAAGGTCAAGAGCAAGCCCAAATCTACAACTCCTTACTTTCAGAGTATGGCGTGTTAGGATTTGAATTTGGCTATGCTTTGGCTAATCCAGATGCCTTGGTGATTTGGGAAGCACAGTTTGGTGACTTCGCAAATGGCGCACAAACCATGATTGACCAATTCGTCTCTTCACATGAGTCGAAGTGGGGTACACAAAATGGTTTAGTGATGTTATTGCCTCACGGTTACGAGGGTCAAGGTCCAGAACACTCAAATGCGCGTCCAGAGCGTTTCTTGCAGTTAGCTGCGGAAAACAATATGATCGTGGCGAACTTAACAACGCCAGCGAATATCTTCCACGCCTTACGCCGTCAATTGACTTGGGAATTCCGCAAGCCATTAGTGGTGATGTCGCCTAAGTCGATTTTCCGTCACCCGAAAGTGGTTTCGCCTATCGAAGAATTTACAAAAGGTAAGTTCCAAGAGGTGATTGGTGATAGTTATGCAGATAAGGCCAAAGTGAAGAAGGTATTACTTTGCTCAGGTAAAGTATACTTCGATCTATTGGATCGCCAAGAAAAAGACAAGCGCAAAGATGTGGCGATTGTTCGCATTGAGCAATTACACCCATTCCCGACGAAGCAAGTAGACGCGGAATTAGCGAAATACAAAGGGGCCGATGTGGTATTCGTTCAAGAAGAACCAGAAAACATGGGCTATTGGTCGTATGTGATCCGTGAGTTTGGCTGGTCTAAATTCAAAGGTTTAGTAGCGCGTAAAAAATCCGCTTCTCCAGCGACTGGATTCTTAAAAGTTCACGGCGTAGAGCAAGCAAACCTAATTAACAAAGCATTCGAATAATAGAATTATTATGGCTATAGAAATGAAAGTGCCCGCTGTGGGCGAGTCGATTACAGAAGTGACCGTTGCCACTTGGAACAAGAAGGAAGGCGATCACGTGAAATTAGACGAGGTTTTGTGCGAATTAGAATCGGACAAAGCGACCTTTGAATTGCCTGCAGAGGCAGAAGGTGTGTTGCATATTGTGGCTAAAGAAGGCGATGTTCTTCCGATCGGTGCAGTTATCTGTACGATTGAGGCAGGTGGCGCAACCGCTTCTGTGAAAGTAGCAGATGCTCCTGCGGCAGCAGCCGTGGCAGCTCCAGCTCCTGCAGCAGCACCAGCGGCTCCAGCAGCATCTTCTGGTCCTGTTTCGGTTTTAGACATTAAGGTTCCTGCGGTAGGAGAGTCGATCACGGAAGTGACGGTTTCTGTTTGGAATAAGAAAACCGGGGATAGCGTTTCATTAGACGAAGTTCTTTGTGAATTAGAATCAGATAAAGCGACTTTCGAATTGCCAGCAGAAGCTGCGGGTGTATTAGAAATCGTAGCTGAATCAGGGACGGTAGTTCCGATTGGTGGAATTTTAGCGAAAATCACGGTAGGTGGTGCGGTGGCAGCTTCGGCTCCTGCAGCAGCTCCAGCAGCGCCTTCTGCTCCGGCAGCTCCTGCTTCATCCGGTGACGCTTCTTATGCCGCAGGACATCCATCTCCAGCAGCAGCAAAAATATTAGATGAAAAAGGAATTGCTGCTGCTTCAGTAGCCGGTTCAGGCGTAGGTGGTCGCATCACGAAAGAGGATGCGGTGACTGCTTCAAAACCAGCCGTTGCCGCTTCAGCTCCTGCAGCTGCCGCTGCACCAGCTGTCGCACAAGGAGGAACACGTCGCGAAAAAATGAGCTCATTGCGTAAGACAGTAGCTCGTCGTTTAGTGGCAGTGAAGAATGAAACAGCGATGTTGACGACGTTTAACGAAGTGGACATGAAGCCTGTGATGGATCTTCGCGGTAAATACAAAGACAAATTCAAGGAGAAACACGGTGTAGGATTAGGATTTATGTCCTTCTTCACGAAAGCCGTTTGTGTGGCTTTAAAAGAGTTCCCTTCTGTGAATGCAAAAATCGATGGAGACGAAATCGTTTTCCACGATTATTGTGATATTTCGATTGCCGTTTCTGCACCGAAAGGTTTAGTGGTTCCGGTGATCCGTTCTGCGGAAAACTTATCACTAGCTGGAATCGAATCAGAAGTGGTTCGTTTAGCAGGTAAGGCGCGCGAGAACAAATTGAGCTTGGAAGAAATGAGCGGCGGTACCTTTACAATCACGAATGGTGGGGTATTTGGATCGATGCTTTCGACTCCGATTATCAATGCACCGCAAGTAGCGATCTTAGGTATGCACAATATCGTAGAGCGTCCTGTGGTGGTAGATGGTCAAATCGTGGTTCGCCCGATTATGTACCTTGCTTTATCGTACGATCACCGCATTATCGATGGTCGTGAGTCCGTGAGCTTCTTAGTTCGCTTAAAGCAATTACTAGAGGATCCAGCTCGTTTATTATTAGACATTTAATTAACAGAATAGGCCTTAGCGGGCCTATTCGCTTTCAATCGCCTATATGCAAGAATTTGATGTAGTTGTTATTGGTTCAGGCCCAGGAGGATACGTTTCAGCGATCCGCGCGGCTCAGTTAGGTTTTAAAACCGCTATCGTGGAGAAATATGCCGTGATGGGTGGAACCTGTTTGAACGTAGGTTGTATTCCTTCCAAAGCCCTTTTGGACTCATCCGAGCATTATTACAATGCCGTACATAGTTTCTCAGAGCATGGAATCGAAATCGCGAAGCCTAAAGTTAATTTAGCTCAAATGATCGCTCGTAAGACGGGTGTCGTTGAGAAAATGAACGGTGGTATTACGTATTTGATGAAGAAGAACAAGATCACGACCTTCCACGGTTTGGGATCATTCGACTCCGCGAAAACAGTGAAAGTGACCAAAGAAGATGGTAGCTCTGAAGTTTTATCAGCGAAAAATATCATCATCGCCACTGGATCAAAGCCTACTATTTTACCTTTCATTCCGGTAGACAAGGAACGCATCATTACGTCGACGGAAGCGTTGAAAATGAAAGAAATTCCAAAGCATTTAATCGTGATCGGTGCCGGTGTAATCGGCGCGGAATTAGGATCGGTGTATGCTCGTTTAGGTTCCAAAGTATCTTTCGTAGAATTTGCTGACAGCATGATTCCGACGATGGACAAGACGATGGGAAAAGAATTACAAAAGTCGATTGCTAAATTAGGCGCAGACTTTTACTTATCACATAAAGTGACTTCAGCAGCTGTAAAAGGCAAAGAAGTGACAGTTAAAGCCCAAGATTCAGCTGGAAAAGAAGTAGAGATCAAAGGTGATTATTGCTTAGTTTGTATCGGTCGTCGTCCGTACACAGACGGATTGAACTTAGCTGCGGCTGGTTTGACAGCTGATGAGCGTGGTCGCATCGCAGTCGATGAGCATACTTTACAAACATCCGTTCCTGGCATTTATGCCATCGGTGACGTGGTTCGCGGAGCGATGTTAGCACATAAAGCAGAAGAGGAGGGCGTTTTTGTGGCAGAAGTGATTGCTGGCCAAAAACCTCACATCAACTATAATCTAATTCCAGGTGTTGTTTACACGTGGCCAGAAGTGGCTTCGGTAGGTAAAACGGAACAAGAATTAAAAGCAGCAGGTATCGCTTACAAGGAGGGTTCATTCCCGTTCAAAGCCTTAGGTCGCGCAGTAGCTTCTATGGATGTAGATGGTTTAGCCAAAGTTTTAGCCGATGCTAACACAGATGAAATTCTAGGAGTTCACATCATTGGTGCACGTGCCGCTGATATGATCGCTGAAGCGGTAGTTGCTATGGAATTCCGTGCTTCTGCTGAAGATGTTGCTCGCATGTCTCATGCTCACCCGACATACACAGAGGCGATGAAAGAGGCTTGCTTAGCGGCAACGGCTAAGAGAGCGTTACATTCTTAAGCTAAGATCAAAGTTCATAGAGCAAAGAGCAAAGAGCAAAGAGCAAAGAGCAAAGTTCAAATTTGGAATCAAAAAAGGCGCAAATTGCGCCTTTTTTGATTTGAAGTATACAGTAAACAGTGGACATTAGTCAGTCCAGAGGTAATAAGTCCGAAGTAATTTTACTTCTAAATCTTTCGCCAGAGGCGATACCATCTTTGAACTTTGAACTTTGCTCTTTGAAATTTATTC
>JBMSJH010000127.1:0-6323 GCA_049418705.1 Aquirufa sp. | reverse complement strand
GCTTCTACAAACAAGGCATCTTTTTTGCACTTATCCTTCAATTCTAGAATAACACGTTGTGCAGACTTAGAACCAATTCCCTTGATAGATTGAATCAAAGCAATGTTTTCGTTCATAATGGCAGAACGAATTTCATTCGAAGAGAAGGAGGATAACATCACCAAAGCTGTACTCAGACCAATTCCAGAAACAGAAATTAAATCAAGAAAAAGGTATTTCTCATCCATAGAATGAAACCCAACCAAGGTATGAGAATCTTCTTTCACCTGTAGGTGCGTAAACAACTTGCAATTCTCTTCACCGTCGCCTAATGCAGCGTATGTTTGAAGGGAGATTTTTACTTCATAACCTACCCCGTTCACATCAATAATCACGTGAGCACGGTCTTTGTGTGCTAATTTTCCTTTTAAATAAGCGATCATATTACCTGCGTTTAGAACGTTTTCGTGACTTTTTCTTTTTACTCTTCTTTGATTTACGACTCTTCGTATACTTTCTCCGACTGTATTTCTTTGAGAAGCGCTGTTTAGCTTTGGTTAATTTATAATATGAAAGGATTTGCCCTTTCCTTAATTTACTCCCTTTGATTCGATTTAATCGCTTTAATTCACCTACGCTGATCCGTAATTTACGAGCGACGGAAGATAAATTATCTCCACTTCTCACTTTATACGTGTAGCGTTTAGCAACATGCGAAACCTCCTGCACCTCTTCCTCCTTCTCTTCCAAAGTATCGGATTCCAATTCAGCTGGAACGCTTAAGTCTACCCTAGCCGAATCCATAATACGTACTCTATTTTGAGTAAAATAGGTAAAATGACTTTTCGGTAAATGGACTTTTACATTTTGTGCATTTTTAGGCAGAAAATGCGATAGAATATGCGGATTAAGACGCTTTAAGGTATCTAATGAAAATCCCGTTAATTGAGTTAAGGTGTTCAAATTCAGGTAACCACTAACCAGAATACTATCCTTTGGAATATCAATGACCCAATTTTCTGGCTGAATGGAATGATCCCAATGAAAATTCATCATATAGGTCATAGCGATAAACTGAGGTACATAAGCCCTCGTTTGAGCCGGAAGGCAGGCATAAATACCCCAAAAATCATTGCTTCCGCCACAACGGCGCATTGCCCGTTTCACATTCGCAGGCCCTGTATTATAAGCCGCTAGCGCTAAATGCCAATCTCCAAAGGTCTTGTGTAATCGCTTCAGGTATTGACAAGCCGCCTCCGTTGCTCTCTCCGCATCAAATCGCTCATCAATGTATTGATCTACCCGCATCCCAAAATCACCTCGAGCCGTATAAGGCATAAATTGCCATAAACCACCAGCCCCTTTATTGGAAATAGCCTTATTCTCTAATCCTGATTCAATCAATGATAGGTATTTCAACTCATCTGGAAGGCCATATTTTTTTAAATACTTCTCATACAAAGGGAAGAAAACATCCTTCTTTTCTAACATCCGTTGCGTAAAACTGGCTTTTCTAAAAGCAAATATTTCTACAAACTGATGCGTAATGATGTTGTAATTCAAGGGAATTTCATTCTCTAACTTCTTAAGTCGATCTTGAATTAAACCTGGATCAATGGTGAAAGCCGGAGGCCCACCTTGCTCTAATTGAGCTAAAGAATCAATCTGATTAAAATCATAGGCAGGCTGATAGGCTCCTGTTACCTGAGAAAAGGAAGCATAAGAGAGTACTAAACAGAAAAGAAAAACGATTCTATTTTTCATCAAAATTTATCAATTCACCTAGATCTAATAACTTCTGCTCCTGAAAAGGACTCGTCATCAATTGGAAGCCCATTGGCAGACCTTCACTATCTACTCCCATCGGGATAGATAAACCAGGAATTCCCGCTACATTCGCTTGTACGGTAAATAAATCACCTAAATACATTTGAATTGGATCTGCTGTCTTCTCTCCTACTTTATACGCGGTAGATGAAGTCGTAGGTGAAATGATAAAGTCATAAGCACCTAAAATGGCGAAGGTTTTATCCTGAATAAGTCTACGAACCTTTTGAGCCTTCGTATAATAAGCGTCATAATAATCAGCACTTAAGACAAAGGTTCCTAACATGATCCTTCTTTGGACTTCTTCACCAAAACCCTCTAGACGCGAACGCTTGTACAACTGCATTAAATCGCCTGCCTTCTCCGTACGATGACCAAATTTCACCCCATCAAAACGAGACAAATTAGAACTCGATTCTGCTGTTGTTAAAACGTAATAAGTAGGCAATAACTGATCAATATAAGGAAAGTCAACCCCTTCCACCACATAGCCTAATGCTTGCAAAAAAGCAATTTTACGCTGAAATGCTTCTTTAATCTCCGGTTGAAGACTTGGATGTTCGACTACTTCTTTGATATAGGCAATCCGCTTCTTGTCTTTCTGAATAGCTGGAATAATGGAACTCACCGTACTATCCTGACCATCATCCCCTTTTATCACATCTAACACTAAACGCGCATCTGATACATAGTTTGCAATAGGCCCAATCGTATCGAAAGAGGACGCATAAGCAATTAAACCCCAACGAGACACTAAACCATAGGTAGGTTTTAAACCAACTACTCCGCAAAAAGCAGCTGGCATACGGATGGATCCGCCAGTATCGGTTCCTAAAGAAACCTGGCACATTCCCGCTTGAACAGCCACTGCAGAACCGCCTGAACTTCCTCCAGCCACATAGGCCTGATTCGCAAAATTCAATACAGGTCCATAGGCAGAGTTCTCATTCGTACTTCCCATCCCAAACTCATCACAGTTTTGGCGACCAATAATAATCGCATCTTCGTCTAGTAAACGCTGAACTGCGGTAGCTGAAAAAGTCGATTTAAACGAATCTAGAATTTTACTTCCTGCATACGAATGATGTCCTTCATAACAAAGCAAGTCTTTAATACCCACCACTAAGCCCGCTAATTTCCCAGCAGTTCCTGCTTTGATTTTTTCATCAACTTGGATTGCTTTAAGGACCGCTTCTTCCTCATACACCTCTAAAAAAGCATTCAAAGAATGATTATAGGCTTGAATTTGGGCTAAATGTTGTGCGACTATGGTAGAAACTGAAAGCTCACCCGCTACCAATTTCTCCCTAATTTTCGCATAAGGTTGACTCGTAAAACTCATTAAAAAGGGAATCTGTATAAAACACAAAAGCATAGTTGAATTTCTCCAACTATGCAGCTATAAGGGATAAGTGAGACTTATTCTTTCGTATCGTCTAACTCTTTATTGATCTGATCTTTTACATCATTCTTCGCATTTTGAAACTCGCGAATACCTTTGCCTAGTCCTTTCATTAATTCAGGTAGTTTTTTACCACCAAAGAATAATAAAATCAAAAGGCCAATTAATAACATTTCGCCACCACCTAGGCTATTTAAAAATAATAATATGCTTGCAGTCATCATATCTGTTTTGTCTAAATTTTCGTAAATATATTTAAAAAAGGTTAATTATTCGTGTATTTAAAGATGTTTTTCAAACTCATCTAGCTCATCTTTTATCGCCTTCCCTACCCAAACGACAATTGCTAAATCATCCGCAAAACCCACTAAAGGTAAAAAGTCTGGAATGAAGTCAAAAGGCATCACAAAATAGAGCAATGCTGCCGTTATTTTAACTAACGTCACCAGAGGTAATTTCGTATATGTTCCTTGGACATAGCCTTTAATTAATTCACTAAAAAGCACAATGTAACGATTTAATAACTTAACTACAGTTAAATTACTGCTGGCTGCAGTCTCCTGCACTTTCTTCAAAGCTCCCTTCAACAAGGTCAGAAGCCCTAATTTGTTTTGAGAAAAAAGCACTTCACTTTTTTCCATCGCTTCCTTAAAAAAGCGGGAATCCACGATACGCTTCACCCAGGTGCTTGATTGCGACATAATAATTTCGATTAATGCTTAAATATAGTAAAATCATTTAAGGATTTGTCGTATTTTTGTATCGTTTTTTGAATCAGTTGAACCCAAAATTATAACAATGAAAATCACAGTAGTAGGAGCAGGTGCTGTAGGAGCAACTTGTGCTGACAACATTGCCAGAAAAGAATTGGCAGATGAATTAGTTTTATTAGATATCAAAGAAGGTATTGCAGAAGGTAAAACATTAGATATGTATCAAACAGCTAGTTTGTTAGGTTTTGATACAACGTTAATCGGTTCGACTAATGATTATACGAAGACAGCAAACTCTGATGTCGTTGTGATTACTTCAGGACTTCCACGTAAACCAGGTATGACTCGTGAAGAGTTAATCGGAGTAAATGCGGGAATCGTAAAAAGTGTAGTAGAAAACATTTTAAAGTATTCTAAAAACCCGATCATCGTGATCATCTCTAACCCGATGGACACAATGACGTATTTAGCGAAGTCAGTAGCTGGTTTAGACAAGCACCGCATCATTGGTATGGGTGGTACTTTAGACTCTGCTCGCTTCAAGTGCTATTTAGCAAAAGCGATGGATGTATCCATTAATGATATTTCAGGAACAGTTATCGGTGGTCACGGTGATACAACGATGATCCCTTTAAAGCGTTTAGCTACGTATAACGGCGTTCCAGTTTCTCAATTCTTAGATGATTCTACTTTAGATAAAGTAGTAGCCGATACGATGGTAGGTGGAGCTACACTTACAGGCTTATTAGGAACTTCTGCATGGTATGCACCAGGTGCTGCAGGAGCTGCTTTAGTAGAAGCAATCGTACGCGATGAGAAGAAAATCATGGCATGTTGCGTATCTCTTGATGGAGAATATGGCCAAAAAGATATCTGCTTAGGCGTTCCTGTCGTTTTAGGCAAGAATGGTTGGGAGAAAATCGTTGACTATAAGTTAACTGCTGATGAGCAAGCTGCATTCAACAAGTCAGCTGACGCAGTACGTAATATGAACTCCGTTTTAGATACTTTATCTCTGTAATTTTACAGGGTTAAAATTAAAAGCCTCTCCTATTAGTTTAGGGGAGGCTTTTTAGTAGTCAGTGGACAGTAATCAGTAACCGGTAGTCAGTAGTCAGTAGCCAGTGCTTTATTTTGATCGGATTGCAATTACTGGATCCATCTTAGCCGCTACCCAAGCTGGAATAATTCCAGAAAGAATACCGATAAAGCTTGAGATAAATAATCCTGTCACGATGTTCTTCATCGAAAGAACTAACGGCAAGGCATCCTGTGGAATGAGGGTTAATAAGACGACTAAACCAATGCCGACTAATCCGCCAATCAAACTCAAGAACACCGCCTCGAATAAGAATTGAAATAAGATGAAATAATTCTTAGCCCCTAAAGACTTCTGAATTCCAATAATGTTTGTTCTCTCCTTTACCGAAACGAACATAATATTCGCGATTCCAAAACCTCCCACTAAAAGTGAGAATCCAGCAATCAAGGCTCCAGCAATATTTAATGCCGCAAAAATGCCATCAAAAAACTGATTTAAACCGTCCAAACGGTTCACAGCAAAATTTGCCTCTTGTTTAGGCTTAATAGAACGTAATGAACGCATTAAACCCGTTACCTCCCCTTCTAACTCCTCTTGTCCGATATCGTCATCCATCGCTTTAATAGCGATATCTGGTGCTGGCTTATCTTTTTGAAATACAGCTGAGAAGGTTGAATAAGGAATAAATACCTTTTCGTCTGGGGTTCCACCAAAACTTAATATATCATTTCCTTTCTTCTCAATAATGCCAATCACTTGAAATTTAATTCCATTTAATTTGATTTGATCCCCCACAATAGCCTGTAGGTTTTCTGAAACTTTGGAACCAATAATTACCACATTTAAGGCATTTTCTGATTCAATAGGCAAGAAATAACGCCCTAATTGAATAGGCACACTCGTAATTTGATTATAATCATAACTAGCCCCAGTCATATTCACATCCATACTAGAGCTTCCTCTAGTGGCTGAAGCGGAACGTCCATTATCAATAATGGCAATCGCCTTAGCTGATTTTAAGTTGTCTTTCAAGAACTGAAATTCGCTGTATTTCATCTCAGGACGGTTCAAATACTTCCACCAAGGATAGTTATTCTGCATCAACCAAGGCCATTTACCCACGTATAATACACCTGAACCGGCGAAAGAATCAATCTCCGAACGAATGTTTTTATTTAGAGAATCTACGGCCGTGAATACAGCGACAATAGCAAAAATCCCCACGCTCACCCCTAAAAGAGACAAAGTCGTGCGCATGATGTTCGAGCGCAATGCCTGGTAGGCAAATATCAAACTCTCGTAAACTTGAATTAAAAACTTCATAAGATTCGGATCGAATTCAAATTTAGAAAATTAATCA
>JBMSJH010000126.1:0-6421 GCA_049418705.1 Aquirufa sp. | reverse complement strand
GTTGTATTCAGAACGGCCAAAACCACCCAATGACAATCCCCAGTTCTTATTTCTAAAATTACCGTTTAGGGCTAAATTAGATCCTCTGACACCGGCTGATGAATCAAAAGATAAAGTCAAACCTTGCAAAGTATTCTTTTTTGTCACGATATTAATGATACCCGCTGAACCTTCTGCATCATACTTAGCTGAAGGTGAAGTAATTACCTCTACGGTCTTGATCATATCCGCCGGAATTTGCCTTAACGCATCTGCAATACTAGAGGCCTTAATGGTGGATGGCTTATTGTTAATTAAAACTCGAACACTGGTAGAGCCGCGAAGTGATGGATTACCATCTAAATCCACAGAAAGCATCGGCACTTTTTTCAACACATCTGTCGCATCTCCCCCTTTATTAGAAGCATCTTTTTCTGCGTTATACACCGTACGATCCACGCGCTCTTCAATTAAAGCACGCTGACCTTCCACCTTCACTTCAGAAAGCATTTTAGAGCTTTTTTGCAATTTGATAACCCCTAAATCGCGGTCGTCATTTTTCTCAGTTATGTTAACAAAAACCGTTTTGCTATCGTATCCGATAAAAGAAACAACGATTTTATAAGAACCTACTGCGACTTTATTCAAGGTAAATTTACCCACCCCGTCCGCAACGGTTCCGTCTACGGGTTTATTTGTTTTTGTATTAATTAAGGCCAAAGTGGCGAATTCCACTGGCTTTGAATCGGTTGAATCTAATAGAAATCCGATGATTTTTGCACTTCCTTTAGGTGCTGCTTGAGCCGTACCTGGGATAATCGTTTCTTTCTTAGGCGCTGCACCGAAACCACCCATCCCACCTGGAATTTGTGCGATAGCTGATACTGATAAGGTAATCAGTGCGAGTAAGCTGATAATTTTTTTCATTGTTTGTTGTTTATTGCTTCCATTAACGGATGCAAAATTTGTTCATTCTATTTAAAGGCCTTCTTTTTTGCGACCAAAATGGGTAATTTGTAGTCCAATATGTTATTCAAACTCCAGACTCCACGGCTTACTTTGATCCCGCTTCAACAGCAGCACTTGCTGGTTTGGCAAAATTCAGGGCGCAAAGATCTGGAAAAAATGCTAGATCTACAGCATAACCCCTGGAAATTGGAATTGTTCTATGAACAGGAAACTTCGCAGGCCTTGCGTGATTATTGGATCCCACAAACGGCAAAGTTTCCATTGGACTACTATTGGTACACAAATTGGGAAATTATCCTCAACTCCTCGTCCTGCTCTGTGGGGGGAATTGGATTAGCTGGCTTACCAGATGATGAAGGCACTAGCGAAATCGGATACGCACTCGATCAGAAATTCCGAGGACAAGGAATCGCCACTGAAGCGGCGCAAGCTTTGACCGAATGGGCCTTTCAGGATACTGGCTTACAAGTTTTACGCGCGGAGACTCCGGTGGATAATGCGGGATCGCAACGGGTTTTGGAAAAAAATAAGTTCCAAAAAACGGGCGAAAAAACACTCCCACTCGAAATACCCCTACAAGTTTTCACCTGGGAACGCCGTCGTTACTGATCTTTTTCAGTAATTTTACTGAATTGCCAATGTTAGACAGCTGAACACATGCAAAATTTCACCTCCGTAAAGGACGCGTACAATATCCAAAACTTAGTCAACGAAGCTTTGTTGATGAAGAAGACGCCTTATGCTGATAAGCATATTGGGAAAAACCGTACCCTCGGTTTATTATTCTTCAACTCGAGTTTACGTACCCGTTTATCTACCCAAAAAGCAGCTCAAAACCTCGGAATGGAGGTAATGATCATGAATGTGGGGGCAGATTCTTGGCAATTAGAAATGAACGAAGGCGTCATCATGAATGGTGATAAGGCAGAACATATTTCGGAAGCCGCTGCCGTAGTAGGTTCTTATTGCGATATCGTCGGTGTTCGTAGTTTCCCAGGTCTAGTAGATCGGGAATTAGACTACAGCGAACAGGTATTAAATCAATTTTTGAAATATACAGGTAGACCGTTAATTAGCTTGGAATCGGCGACTCGCCATCCATTGCAATCCCTGACGGACTTAATTACCATCAACGAATATAAAACGGTGGCGCGTCCAAAAGTCGTTTTGACTTGGGCTCCTCACGTGAAAGCATTGCCCCAATGTGTGCCTAATTCCTTCTCTGAATGGATGAATCACGCAGACGTAGACTTCACAATTGCACATCCGAAAGGCTATGAATTAGCCCCTGAATTCGCAGGAAACGCGAAGATTTGTTACGACCCAAAGGAGGCATACGAAGGCGCTGACTTCATTTATGCGAAGAACTGGTCATCCTACCAAGACTACGGAAAGATCCTTTCTTCCGATCCAGCTTGGATGGTCGATGCAGCTAAAATGAGCCTAACTAATAATGCCAAATTCATGCACTGCCTTCCCGTTAGACGGAATTTAGTCGTGGCCGATGAAGTCATTGATTCTCCTAACTCGATTGTGATCCAGCAGGCTGGGAACCGGGTTTGGGCGGCGCAGGTCGTTTTAAAAGAGATGATCTTAACCTTAATGAGAACAGAAAGCCCTTATTTATTCTAATATGTCTTCAAAGCCAAACCTTCAGATAGTCAAAATAGGCGGGAATGTCATCGACAATCCGAGCGCTTTGGCTAGCTTTTTGACAGATTTTGCTTCACTAGAAGGCCCTAAAATTCTCGTCCATGGCGGTGGTAAAATTGCCACACAAATGGCCGCTACGATGGGAATTGAGAGTAAAATGATCGAAGGCAGACGGGTGACTGACGAGGAAAGTCTTCGCATCGTAACGATGGTCTATGCCGGTTGGATTAATAAATCCATCGTGGCAGACTTACAAGCCCTTTCCTGCAATAGTTTAGGTTTAACTGGACCAGACGGTGGAATCGTCGTTTCTAAGAAAAGAGCCGCTCAACCGATTGATTATGGTTTTGTGGGTGATATCATACACGTGAATGCGCCCTCGCTTTCGGGATTAATAGCAGCCGGTTTTTCACCGGTCTTCGCTCCCATCACGGCAGATCCATCAGGTCAATTGTTGAATACGAATGCGGATACGATGGCACAGGCTTTAGCCATTGCCCTCAGTTCAGCCTACGATGTGACGCTTACCTATTGTTTTGAGAAGAAAGGCGTGTTATTAGATCCTGCAGATGATGATTCCGTCATTTCGTCGATCAACCCTGCTTCTTTTCAAGACCTAAAAGAAAAAGGCATCGTCTCTGCGGGGATGATCCCTAAATTAGAAAATGCCTTAAAGGCCATCTCTGCCGGTGTTTCGGTGGTGAGATTGTGCCATGCGGATAATCTGCAAAAAGCAGACATTGGAACTAAAATTAGTGCCTAATATGTACCAGGAATCTCAATTTATGGCCGCAAAAGACCTATTAGCCCAGCTAATAGCTTGCCCTTCGTTGAGTAAGGAGGAGCAGGGAACGGCGCAGATTTTGGAAGATTTTTTTGCAGCGCAGGGGGTGTCCACTAAGCGTTTAGGAAATAATATCTGGGCTTCTAATTTGCATTACGATGCGTCGAAACCCACGCTTCTGTTGAACTCTCACCACGATACGGTGAAGGCAAATGCCTCTTGGACCTTTGATCCGTTCAAGGCCACAGAACAGGACGGCAAACTAATTGGATTGGGCTCAAATGATGCCGGCGCTAGTTTAGTTTGCTTGATTGCCACCTTCGTGTCCTTTTACGAAAAAGAGAATCTAGGTTTTAATCTAGTAATTGCAGCTACCGCCGAAGAGGAAATCTCCGGAACTGGTGGAATTGAGGCACTTTTGAAATCCGGCGAATTACCTCATATCGATTTTGCGATCGTAGGTGAACCAACGGATTGCGCCATGGCCATTGCCGAAAAAGGATTGATGGTGGTGGATGCCAAGGTAAAAGGAATTGCGGGCCATGCGGCAAGAAATGAGGGGGTGAATGCGATTTATTTAGCTTTAGAGGATATTCACAACATCCAAAACCATTCGTTTGCAAAGGTTTCCGAGCTTTTAGGACCTGTAAAAACAACGGTTACTGTTATCAATGCAGGTAAACAACATAATGTGGTGCCTGATGTGTGTGATTTCGTGATTGATTGCCGGGTAAACGAATGTTATTCTTTAGAAGAGGTCTTAGCTGAATTGAAAACCATCGTTCAAGCGGAATTAACTCCGCGGTCAATGCGCTTAAATTCCAGCAAAATGGAGGAAACGCATCCACTTGTTCAAGCGGCGAAAGAATTAGGCATTTCTTTATTCGGTTCCCCTACCCTTTCTGATCAAGCTTTATTAACGATACCCTCTGTCAAAATCGGTCCCGGACACTCCGGTAGATCACATACGGCAGACGAATATATCTTCTTGGATGAGCTAAAACAGGGCATCCAAACCTATCAAAATCTACTAACAACCCTAAGCATTTAAGATTGTGGCAAAACTTTGGCAAAAAGAAAATCAGACGACAGACGCTAAAATCGAGAAATTCACGATTGGGAATGACCCCGTGTATGACTTGCAATTAGCGCGCTATGATGTGCTGGGTTCCCTGGCTCACATCACGATGCTAGAAAAAGTAGGGCTTTTAGGTGCTGAAGAATTAGGGCCTCTTTGCGCTGAATTGAAGGCTATTTATGCGCAAATCGATGCAGGTAATTTCACGATCGAAGACGGAATGGAAGATGTCCACTCCCAAATCGAGTATCTATTAACGCAGAAATTAGGTGATCAAGGCAAGAAAATCCATGCGGGACGTTCCAGAAACGACCAGGTTTTAGTGGATTTAAAGTTATTCATGCGGGCAGAAATCCAGCACATTGCGGATTCCGTGGAGCGTTTATTTGATTTATTAATCGCTAAAAGCGAAGCCCACAAAAACGATTTCTTACCAGGTTACACGCACTTGCAGATTGCGATGCCGTCTTCTTTCGGACTTTGGTTCGGAGCTTATGCGGAAAGCCTGGTAGAGGACATTGAATTATTAGAGGCGGCCTTCCGTTTGGCGAACAAGAATCCATTAGGTTCTGGCGCAGGATACGGCTCTTCGTTTCCTTTGGACAGAAAATATACGACGGAATTATTAGGCTTCGAATCACCCCACGTGAACGTAGTCAACGCCCAATTATCGCGTGGAAAGACCGAATTATATGTCTTAACGGCCATCGCACAGATCGCAACGACGCTGAGCAAATTAGCGATGGACGTGTGTTTGTACAATTCCCAAAACTTTGGTTTTATCGAACTTCCTAGCTCCTTAACGACTGGCAGCTCGATCATGCCACACAAGAAGAATCCAGACGTAGCCGAATTGCTCAGAGGAAAAGCCAATAAATTAAAGGCCCTTCCTAACCAATTGCAGTTATTAACGAGCAATTTACCTTCCGGTTATCACCGCGAATTCCAATTAACGAAGGAATTATTGATGCCGGCCATCGAGGAAATTTTAGACGGTTTAGAGATCACCCACTACATGGTCAGTCACATGAAGGTGAAGAAAGACCTCTTAGTGGATTCTAAATACGATTTATTGTTCTCGGTAGAGGAAGTGAATAAATTAGTCGTTCAAGGCATTCCATTCCGCGAGGCCTACCAAATTGTGGGTAAAAAAATCGAAGAGGGTGCTTTCGACGGAAGTACACGAGAGATCAATCACTCGCACTTAGGAAGCATCGGTAATTTAGGCCTAAAAGAGATTCAAGATCAGAAAGAAATCGCTTGGAAGCGTTTTGGCTTTGAAAAAGTCCACAAGGCTATCGCTGCATTAATTTCTTAATATACTTTCCTAGAATATCGAATTCTAAGTTTACGCGATCCCCTATTTTTAGTTGATGAAAAACAGTGTGTTCGTAGGTATAAGGAATAATACAAACGGTGAAAGAGTCATCTTGTGAATCCACTACCGTTAAACTCGTTCCATTCACACAAATCGAGCCTTTTTCGACGGTCACGTGTCCACTGCTTTTCGGATAGCTGAAGCGGTATTCCCAGCTTCCATTCTGATCAACTATTTCAGTACAAACTCCAGTCAAATCCACGTGGCCTTGAACAATATGCCCATCAAAACGAGCATTTGCAGCCATGCAGCGTTCTAGGTTTACTTTTTGGCCTATTTGCAAATCCCCCAAGTTCGTTTTTTGCAAAGTTTCATCGATAGCTGTCACCCGGTATTGTTCGCCTTGAATTTCCACGACCGTTAGACAAACCCCATTGTGCGCTAGGGATTGATCCACTTTTAATTCCTGCGTAAATGGAGAGGTGAACCAAAATTCTACATTCGTCCCCTTTCCTTCCTGCTTTACTAGCGAACCCATCGCCTCCACAATACCTGTAAACATCTGATTTAATTGCTATTTTTGTGTACTCAAAATTACACCCATTCCGATGAAATTCAACAAATGGTTCCTCTTTCTAAT
>JBMSJH010000125.1:0-6428 GCA_049418705.1 Aquirufa sp. | reverse complement strand
GCTTATTGGTTGCAACTAAAAGGTATATTCGATTTACACCAGGTTCCGTTCCCGATTTTATTGCCCCGAAATTTTGCGATCGTGAAGACGCAGAAACAGGCGGAAAGAGCAGAGAAATTAGGATTGAGTTTAGCAGATTTATTCCAAGATGAACTTACACTACGTCGCTCGTTTGTGGCGGGTCGGACGGTTCATCAATTGGATACTGCCTCAGAATTGAAGGCTCTGCAACCCATACTGGATACTCTAGCGGGAAGAGCAAAAGCCATCGATTCTACTTTAGAAGCGAGCGTTTTAGCCGAGCAGGCGCGCTGGACCAAAGGTCTAGAGCGATTAGCGAAGAAAATGAAGCGTGCGGAAGAGCGGAATCAGGGAGATGAAGTGAGACAGGTTTTGGCCTTAAAAGAGGCGCTATTCCCAGCTGGCGAGTGGCAAGAACGCCACACGAACTTTTTGGAATTCGCCACAGATAATCCCGAATTTATCCCCGATTTACTGAAGACATTCGATCCACTAAACTTCGAATTCTACGAAATAACCCTATAATGCCCGAAAAACTAAGTCCGTCAGACTTCCTCGAAGCCGCAAAAATATACCCGGTGCTCGATGTACGATCGCCTGGCGAATATACACGGGCAAGAATTCCAGGGGCCATTTCCTTTCCCATTTTCGATGATGCCCAACGCGCAGCGGTAGGAACTTGTTACAAGCAAAAGGGGAAAGATCAGGCGATTGAATTAGGGTTAGAGTTTGTGGGACCACAACTGGCGAAGTGGGTGAAGAAGGCGAAAAAACTAGCCGTTGACAACACCGTTTTAGTGCATTGCTGGCGCGGCGGAATGCGTTCTGGTAGTATGGCCTGGCTTTTTGAGACCGCTGGATTGAAGGTAAAGATATTAGTGGGAGGATATAAGGCCTATCGAAATGAAGTATTAGCGATTTTCGATCGACCGATTCCCTTTCGCGTTTTAGGCGGAAAGACGGGATCAGGGAAGACCGAAATTTTGCCTGAATTAGCCAAAAGAGGCCATCAGGTCTTGGATTTAGAAGGATTAGCGCATCACAGAGGATCGGCTTTTGGGCATTTAGGCCTGGCTGAGCAGCCTACCAGTGAGCATTTTGAGAATGAAGTACACCGCGTTTTAAGCGGTTTAGATTATAGCCGAGAGATCTGGGTGGAGGACGAAAGTCGCCACATCGGTCAAGTATTTATGGGTGCGTCTTTGTACAATCAATTGCGCGCAGCACCGGTCGTATTTTTAGACATCGAGCCGGTCTATCGTTTGCCTCATTTAGTGAACGTGTATGCGTCGTATCCGAAGGAGGATTTGGCCAAAGCTTTGGGCAAAATAAAAAAACGCCTAGGCTTAGACCGCTATGCCACCGCGATGGAAGCACTGGAAGCAGGAGATTTCAGTTTAGTCGCCGAAATCACCCTCCATTACTACGACAAGGCCTATATGTACGGGCTCGAATTACGCGACGAGGCACAAATCACCCGCATCGAGGTCCGCACATTAGACCCGATCGAACAAACCGAATTACTTTTAGCCCATGTTACCTAAGGAATTTTTAGACAAAATACTGGAACAACACCAGCAGACGCCCCCTTTCCCGGCGACGTCTGATATCAAAAAGTTGTTCACGAAAATCGTTTTGACGCTTTTCCCAGAACAAACGCGCCGGCATTTTAGCCAAGCCTCTGAGCTGAAGTCCGTTTGGGAAAGCATCGAGAATGGGCTAGAAAGCTTGTTGTACTCGATGAAAGACCAGCTTTCAGAAGACCCATCGGTCATTGCGCACCGCTTTTTAGACCGCATACCAGCCATTTATGAGTTATTGCAAACGGACGTAGAGGCGATGGTGTCTGGCGATCCGGCGGCGACGACTTCGTATGAGGTGATTCGGACTTATCCGGGTTTTTATGCCCTTGCTTTCTATCGCTTAGCGCATGGATTGCATCAGGAGAAGGTGCCTTTGATTCCTCGAATTTTGACTGAATATGCGCATTCCAAAACCGGAATCGACATCCACCCCGGCGCCAGCATCGGTCGCTATTTCTTCATGGACCACGGCACCGGAATCGTGATTGGGGAAACTACCGTGATAGGGGAACGGGTGAAAATTTATCAAGGGGTAACTTTGGGAGCCCTTTCAGTCGATAAATCGATGGCCTCCACGAAGCGCCATCCGACCATCGAAGACGGCGTTGTGATCTATTCTGGAGCCACCATTTTAGGCGGAGACACCGTTGTAGGAAAAGATTCCATCATAGGCGGGAACGTCTGGTTAACGCGTAGCGTGCCGGCGAATACGAAGATTTACCACCAAGAAAACGTCAAAGTCATTCAAGATTAATATGAGCCAGCTCTTAGAATTAGTGGGCAACACGCCCTTAGTTGAATTATCTCGCTTGAACCCGAATCCGAAGGTGAAGATCTTTGGCAAATTAGAGGGGAATAATCCAGGCGGATCTGTGAAAGACCGCGCCGCTAAAAACATGATTGAAGGCGCCATCGCCCGGGGGGAGCTAAAACCTGGTATGAAACTGATTGAAGCAACTTCCGGAAATACGGGCATTGCTTTAGCTATGATCGCGCGTTTGTATGACATTGAAATAGAGTTAGCCATGCCCGCAAATTCTACGCGCGAACGCGTGCTGACGATGGAGGCTTTTGGTGCTACGGTTACCTTAACGGAAAGCATCGAATCTGCCCGCGATTATGCGGTAGAAAAGGCCGCGTCAGGCGAATTCTTTATGCTCAATCAGTTCGAGAATCCAGACAATTATTTAGCCCATTACAAAACCACCGGTCCTGAAATCTACCGCGACACTAAAGGCCTAGTCACCCACTTCGTCAGTTCCATGGGGACGACCGGCACGATTATGGGCACCTCGATGTATTTAAAGGAGCAAAATCCTTCGATTCAAATCATCGGTTGTCAGCCTACCGACGGCTCTAAGATTCCGGGCATCCGCCGCTGGCCTATCGAATACCGTCCCAAAATCTACGATCCATCCCGCGTAGACCGCGTCATGGACATTTCCGAAGCCGATGCAACAGCGATGACACAAGCACTCGCTAAAGTCGAAGGCGTCTTCGGCGGCATGAGCAGCGGCGGTAGCGTTTTAGCCAGCCTCCGCTTAGCGACTGAATTAGAGGAGGGTATCATTGTTTGTATTATTTGTGACCGAGGAGATCGCTATTTGTCGAGCGGACTTTTTGGCGAATAATTCCCTGTTTTGCGAGAATTCTTCGTTTTTTTTAACCCAAGATTGGGATTAAATAAAATTATACTTATTTTTGCACTCCCGATTAACGCGGGCAATTGAGGTGGATTAGCTCAGTTGGTAGAGCATCGGATTGAAAATCCGTGTGTCCCCGGTTCGAGTCCGGGATCTACCACTTCAATGAAAAAAGACCCTAGCAGAGATGTTAGGGTCTTTTGTTTTTTAGAGATTTTGCATTTTGACAAATCTTGTCAATACCTGAAAAGCCCCTATATCAAAACACAAAATTTTTACTATTTTTAGGGGAAATTATCCTCTATGCGCAAATTCCTCCTAAGCCTCATTGAACAATTCGGTTACAAAGTCACTAAATTCGACCGCAAAGCGGCCGGTCCGTATGCGGATATTCAGGACAAGACCTTTTGGGAGTTTTATAATGTTTGCCAGCCCTACACGATGACTTCGGTGGAGCGGATGTTTGCGCTATATCAGGCGACGAATTACGTTATTGATCAAGCTATTCCGGGAGATTTCGTGGAATGCGGGGTTTGGAGGGGTGGTTCATCGCTGATGGTGGCGCAGGTGTTGCAGCATCGCGGGGTTAACGATCGTCATTTGTATTTATATGATACGTTTGAGGGGATGTCGGAACCTACGGCGGAGGATGTGGATTTTAGGGGCCAAAAAGCCGACCAAATGCTCGAGCAAACCCAGGATAAGAAGGAGACTTCGGTTTGGTGTTTGGCAAACTTAGACGACGTTAAATTAACGATGTCAAACAGTAAATTCCCGTCTGAAAACATCCACTACGTGGAGGGAAAAGTGGAAGACACAATCCCCGTAACCGTGCCGGCAGGACCCATTGCCCTATTGCGCTTAGACACCGACTGGTACACGTCCACAAAACACGAATTAATCCATTTATATCCTTCATTAAGCTCAGATGGCGTTTTAATCATCGACGATTATGGCCACTGGGATGGCTGCCGCAAAGCCGTGGACGAGTATTTCGCGGAACAAAAACAGACGATTTTCTTGCAACGAATTGACTACACCGGCCGATTAGCCATCAAAAAATAAACCTATGCGCTATCTATTCTTGACTCTGATTGCTTTTAGTACGTTCGCACAGCAAAAGCCGATGCGTTTGTGGTACGATAAACCGGCTACCTATTTCGAAGAGGCGCTGGTGCTGGGAAATGGAAAGCAGGGGGCGACTGTTTTTGGCGGTACGAAGAGCGATAAGATCTTTTTGAATGACCTGACTTTGTGGTCTGGGGAACCGATGGATCCTTATATGAACAAAGAGGCGTATAAAAACTTGCCGGCGGTTCGCGAGGCTTTGCGCCTTGAGAATTACAAAGCGGCGGATTCTTTGGTCCGTAAAATTCAAGGCAAATTCTCGGAATCTTATGCGCCACTAGGAACATTATATGTAGATTTTAACCACGAAAATCCGACGGAATACCGCCGCGAATTGAGTCTAGATAAGGCGGTTTCGACGGTGCATTACCACGCGGGCACGAACGAAATTCGCAAGGAATACTTCTTCTCGCATCCAGATAACGTGTTCGTGATTCACTTAACGAGTAGGGAGAAAAAGGGTTTGAATTTCACGGTTCAATTTAAGTCGCTTTTGAAATATGCGACGAAATCTACCATCAACCACTTGCATGCAAAAGGAGTAGCGCCGGTTAGAGCGGATCCCAACTATGTGCGCAAACAGGGGAATCCAATTATGTTCGATGATTCAAAAGGGACGCGTTTTGCCTCCGATATTTTGATTCAATCGGCTGATGGAAAAGTAGTGAGAACGGATTCCACTTTGCAGATGGTGGGCGGAACGGACGCGACGATTTTAGTGACGATGGCGACGAGTTTTAATGGTTTCGACAAGAGCCCATCGAAAGAGGGTTTGAACGAAGATGAGCTATCTGAAAAGCGTTTGCAGGCGGCTAGCTTTAAGGGGGCGGAGCAATTATTAGGGCGCCATTTAGCAGATTACCAGCCGTATTTCAAGCGCGTAAACTTGAATTTGCCGGCAGATAATGCTCCGGAGTTACCTACGGATGAGCGTTTAAGACGTTATGCCAAAGGCGAGAAGGACAACTACCTCGAAACGCTATACTTCCAGTTTGGGCGTTATTTATTGATCTCTAGCTCGCGTACTCCGGGCGTCCCAGCGAACTTACAAGGTTTATGGAATCCACACATTCGACCACCTTGGTCCAGTAATTACACGATGAATATTAATGCCGAAGAGAATTATTGGCTGGCGGAAAATACAAATTTGAGCGAGATGCACGCGCCATTTTTGGGCTTCTTAGAGAACCTAGAAAAGACCGGACGCATCACGGCTAAGACCTTTTATAATGCCCCAGGCTGGGTGGTTCACCACAATTCGGATATTTGGGCGATGTCAAATCCGGTAGGAGATTTCGGAAACGGCGATCCAAGCTGGGCGAACTGGCCCATGGGCGCGACCTGGGCTTCGACCCACTTGTGGGAGCATTATTTGTTCACCCAAGACAAAAAATTCTTAGAGGCGAAAGCTTATCCTTTAATGCGTGGCGCGGCAGAATTCTGCCTGTATTGGCTAATTGAGGACAAAAATGGTCGTTTAATTACGTCTCCATCGACTTCTCCTGAGAACAAATTCATTACGCCTACAGGTTACCAAGGTGCGACAGCCTACGGGGCGACGGCAGACTTGGCGATGATTCGCGAGTTGTTTTTGGACTTAATCGCAGCGGAAAAAATCTTACAGAAAGATCCTGCCTTCCAAGCTTCTCTAGAAAAGGCATTAGCGAAAATGCTTCCGTACCAAGTAGGGGCAAAAGGCAACCTGCAAGAATGGTATTTCGATTGGGAAGATACGGACCCAAAACACCGCCACCAATCGCATTTGTACGGTTTATACCCAGGAACGCACGTGACGGTAGCGGAAACGCCATCGATTGCAGCTGCGGCGAAAAAAACCTTAGAGATCAAGGGAGACGAAACAACAGGCTGGTCAAAAGGCTGGCGCATCAACTTATGGGCACGTCTTCGCGACGGAGATCACGCCTATAAAATGTACCGCGAACTCTTGAAATACGTAGAACCGGACGGCGTAAAAGTAAACTACGCGCGCGGAGGTGGCACCTCCCCGAACTTGTTTGATGCGCACCCTCCATTCCTAATCGATGGAAACTTT
>JBMSJH010000124.1:0-6437 GCA_049418705.1 Aquirufa sp. | reverse complement strand
CCTTCACCCGCCTGGCCATGCGCCTGGGCATCAAGGTCGTGATATTCGGTTTAGATCAAGCCGGCGGAATCGTCGATGCATTACATGAAAAAATAGGCACGGTCTTCGAAGCAGGCAAAGCCAGCCTCACTGCCCGCCAAAAATGGCTCGCCGCCGGCAGCCTCATCACCAGCAAAGTTGTCCTAGACAAAGGCGCCGTGAAAGCCATCAATTCCCGCAAGTCTCTTTTATCCGTAGGCATCACCGAAATCCTCGGCGACTTCATGAAAGGCGAGGTCATCGAACTATTAGATGCTTCTAAAACTCCATTCGCGATTGCGAGAGCGAGATGCTCGAAAGCGGAGTTGGATGGGGCGAGTGTGGGGGTGGAAGTAGCAAATGCTGATGATATCGTCCTAATTTAATTTTCAAAGACCAAAGCAAAAAGTTCAAAGTAGGTATCCGCTTCGCGGATGAATTCCTGAAATATTTCGCATTTTCTTTTAAACAAAAAATGGGACCTGAGTCCCATTTTTTAACCTACTTTGAACTTTTTGCTTTGAACTTTGCTCTTTGCTTAGTCGCGCAAAAGCGCACTAAGCTATAACCACCGCTCTTCCACTCTCCACATCCTGTTCCACCGTCTTGTACTTCACATCTTCTTTGATGCTTCCGTCCGCGTATTGAACAGTGACACGTTGGTTACGGTCTGCGATCTTGATCGCTTGGCGAGGTGCCGCGCGTTCTACCGATGGGGTAGATGGATCGTGGTATTCTTCTTGAGCGCCGGCAAGGCCACCTAATAGAGAAGAAATCGCGTCGTCTTTGCTCATTTGCAATTTCGGTGCTTTCTCTTTCGGAGCTTTTGCTGTGGATTGGTTCGTTTGTTGTACCGCTGGAATTTCGGCCTTGATCACAAAGCTGATGGTATCCATGTTCACGCGGGAAACGAAACGTTGGAATAGGTTCACTGATTCGAATTTGTAGATCAATAAAGGATCTTTTTGTTCGAATACGGCGTTTTGAACGGATTGTTTCAAGTCGTCCATCTCGCGTAAATGCTCTTTCCACTCTTGGTCGATCAGTGATAAGGTGATGAATTTCTCCATCTCTTTTACCACCTCTTTTCCTTGTGAAGAGATTGTTTTGTCTGCGTCCACCACGATTCCTGTGGTCATGTGGCCATTGCTAATCGGTACCTGTATGCCAGAATAGCCATGTTGCTTCGCTTCTTGCGCTACTTGAATAACTTGAGAAGCGATGACCTCGTTTTTCGACTTGTAATGTTGCTCAGCCGCTAGGAATAATTGTTCCGTTCTTTGGTCTGCATTCAATTTATTAAATGCAGAAGCATCGAATGGTGGCTCCATTCCTAATAATTCGATTGTCTTCAATTCGAAATCATCGTAGTTCGTATAGCCAGTCGCGATATCGCGGCAAACGTCGAACAAGATGTTGATGATATCTAAAGATAAACGCTCGCCTAAAAGGGCGTTTTGACGACGTTTGTAGATGGCGTTACGTTGGTAGTTCATCACGTCATCATATTCTAATAGACGTTTACGAATGCCAAAGTTATTCTCCTCCACCTTCTTCTGCGCTCTTTCAATCGATGAAGTAATCATCGAATGCTGGATCACTTCGCCTTCTTCCATTCCCAGACGGTCCATCACTTTCGCGATACGGTCTGAACCGAATAAACGCATCAAGTTGTCCTCTAGGGAAACGAAGAATTGAGATGAACCCACGTCACCTTGACGTCCCGCACGACCACGTAATTGGCGATCGACGCGACGAGACTCGTGGCGTTCAGTACCGATGATCGCTAGACCACCCGCTGCCTTCGACTCTGGGCTTAATTTAATATCGGTTCCACGACCCGCCATGTTCGTAGCGATCGTTACCTTGCCTGACTGACCTGCTTCTGCGACGATTTCCGCCTCGCGCGCGTGTTGTTTGGCATTTAATACATTGTGTTGAATCTTGCGAATCGTCAGCAAGCGACTCAATAATTCTGAGTTCTCTACCGAAGTTGTACCTACTAAGACTGGACGTCCGCTGGCTACTAATTCTTGAATTTCCTCCGCTACTGCGTTGTACTTTTCGCGAACCGTGCGGTAAACTTTGTCCTCGTGGTCTTTACGTTGAATCACGCGATTCGTTGGAATCGAAACCACATCTAATTTATAGATCGTCCAAAACTCACCTGCTTCCGTCTCCGCCGTTCCTGTCATACCCCCTAATTTGTGGTACATACGGAAATAGTTTTGAAGGGTAACCGTGGCATAGGTTTGGGAAGCATCTTCTACATTCACTCCCTCTTTCGCCTCAATCGCCTGGTGCAATCCGTCTGAATAACGGCGTCCTTCCATCACACGACCCGTTTGCTCATCGACGATTTTCACTTTGCCATCTACGATGATGTACTCGGTATCCTTCTCGAATAAAGTATAGGCTTTCAATAACTGGCTCACCGTGTGAATACGGGAGGCCTTTTCGTTATATTCTTGAATCAATTGCTCTTTCGCCGCTAGACGATCAGCATCTGATAAATCGGCTGTTTTCTCGATGCGGTTTAAGTCAATCGAAAGATCGGGTAACACGAAGAAGTTCGGGTTCTCGGTGTTTCCACTCATGAACTCTAAACCTTTTTCGGTCATCTCCACCTGGTTGTTCTTCTCCTCAATCGTGAATAAAAGGGGAGCAACCGCCTCAGGCATCATCTTTTGGTTGTCCGCCAGATAGATGCTCTCCGTCTCATTCATCAATTGCTTCATGCCGTTTTCAGACAAGAATTTGATCAATGGCTTCGACTTAGGTAAACCTTTGTAAGCACGATATAGGGCTAAACCACCCTCTTTCTTATCTCCAGCGGCGATCAATTTCTTTGCTTCGACTAGGAAGTTTTGAACGATCTGCTTCTGTGCTTCGACTAATTTGTGAATACGAGGTTGAAAGGTTTCGAACTCTTGCTCATCGCCTTTTGGAATCGGTCCAGAGATAATTAAAGGAGTTCTTGCGTCATCAATTAAGACCGAATCGACCTCATCGACCATCGCAAAATGGTGGGGTCTTTGGACTTGATCCTCTAAACTACGCGCCATGTTGTCGCGCAAGTAATCAAAGCCAAATTCGTTATTTGTTCCGTAGGTAATATCCGCCCAATAAGCCGCACGACGCTCTTCTGTGTTCGGCTCGTGCTTATCGATACAATCCACTTTCAATCCGTGGAATTCGAACAACGGCGCATTCCACTCGGAGTCACGTTTCGCTAAGTAATCATTCACCGTTACTAAGTGAACCCCGCGTCCCGCTAAGGCATTTAAATAGGTAGGAAGGGTAGAAACGAGTGTTTTTCCTTCACCCGTACCCATTTCTGAAATCTTTCCTTGGTGTAATACGATACCCCCGATCAGCTGCACATCGTAGTGCACCATGTCCCAGGTAATCTCGTTTCCAGCGGCTAACCATTGATTTTTCCAAACCGCTTTATCACCCTCTATCACCACATTCTTCTTCTTAGAAGCGATGAATTTATCCTCTACCGTCGCTGAAACGACTAATTGCTTATTCTCTGTAAAACGACGCGCTGTTTCTTTTACCACCGCAAAGGCTTCCGGTAAAATCTCCATTAATACCACCTCTAAACGGCTATTGCGCTCGAGTTGTAAAGCATCGATTTGTTGGAAGAAACGGTCTTTTGCATCTACATCTTCTGTTTCTTCAGCTGATGTGTGTAAGGCCGTGATTTGATCATCTATATCTGCTAAGAAAGCGCCAATACGAGACTTGAATTCCGCTGTTTTACCGCGCAATTCGTCATCTGATAAGCTAGCTAACTTAGCGTACTCACTCTTTATATTCTCAACGATAGGCATCAACGCTTTAATGTCGCGCTCTGATTTCGTGCCAAAAATTTTCGTTACCGATTTACTGATGAATGAAATCATTATAATATTCTGTGCTTGTTAGGCGTTTGGAAAAATGAAAAGGCAATTTACCAATTTGAATTTTTATCCTAACTATAATCGATAAATTAATCCGAAAAAATGTTAGAATCCACTCAAAATTAGTTGATTTGTAAATTAATCTACTCAACAAAATGTCACAGCTTCCAGTTCCACCGCGCAGAGCACCCCGCAAAAAATTGAAAATGCCTTTATTTGGCGGCGGCAGTGGTTCTTCTGCACATAAGGATGATGTGTTTGGGAAGAATTTTGGTTCCATTTTGATTGCGATGACGGGGATTGCTTTTGCAGCCCAAATTTTCTTGCCTAACCTTTGGGCAGAAAAAGTGTACAATGATGCCGATGAGATTAAGGAGATGAGCTGGAAGGGGAGTATTCGGAAGAAATACACAGATGCTAAGTCGAAAAGCAATATTCATTATTACCTCTTAATAAAAGGAGAGAAAGGCGGGAAACAGCTAGTGGATTTAGTCGATGCTGATCCCGTATTTTTCGACCAAGTTGCCGTGCCACAACGCGTGGACAAAGCCGCGAATTCCCTGAATGTTCGGGTGCAGCGTTTTTCAAAACCGGATACGACCTTAACGATCAAATTCTTAGAATAAGATGCCAGCTTGGAATACGAAAAATATCGCTCATCTATTATCTAGAACGCTTTTTGGCTATTCGAAGCAAAACTTGCAGGACGCTCAAGGCTATTCCTCTTTTTCAGATTTAATTGATTTAGCGCTTTTACAAGACGCACCTCAGCCTGCTGCACCTAATACCTGGGTGAATACGGTGCCTGCCGCTTCCCAAACGAGTTCAGGTGAAACGGGAACCTGGTACCGGGAATTCAATTATTGGTGGTTTAATTTAATGCATAAAGAGGGGCTAGCGATGCGCGAGAAAATGGTGCTCTTTTTACATAACCATTTTGCGAACGAGCGAGATAAAGTAGTTTATCCCCAAAACATGTACGCCCAGAATGCCCTGTTTCGCAACTATGCGCTAGGCAATTTCAAGCAACTGGTAAAGGATATTTCCAAAGATCCGGCCATGCTCATCTACTTAGATGGAAACAATTCGCGCGGCTCAGTTCCGAACGAAAATTATGCCCGTGAGCTTTTGGAATTATTTACCATGGGTATCGGGAACTACACGGAAACCGATGTGAAGCAAGCGGCTAAAGTGCTCTCTGGGTGGCAGGTGAGTGGATTGAAAGCTACTTTTGTTCCTACGCGTTGGTACACAGATGCCTCAGTAACCGTACTAGGAAAGACGGCGAAATTCGACATGGATACTTTAGTGGATCATATTTTTACCCAAAAAGCCACCGCCGAATTCATTTGCCGTAAACTCTACAAGGAATTTGTCTATTACAAGCCGAACGAAGCTTTTGTTTCTGAAATGGCAACGGTCTTCCGTGCTAACAACTTCGAGATGAAGCCTCTTTTGAAGTTTTTATTCTCTTCAGAGGAGTTTTACACAGCTGCTTATATAGGAGCAAAAATTAAAAACCCGACGGAGCTCATGGTAGGGGCCTCTAAACTCTTAGAATTAGCCGCGCCGGATTACATCAATATGTATGAGTTGTCCAAAGTGCTTCAAATGCAATTATTCCAGCCACCAGATGTGGCCGGCTGGCCGGGTCAACGGGAATGGATTTCTTCCACGACCTATTCTTATCGAGGTGGTTTCACGGATTCCTTGATTACAGGGAAACGCTATAATGGGGTAAATGTCACCGGAAAACTTTCTGCCGTGCCCTATGCGCAGACTTTTCAGAATTCTGAAAAAGCGGTTGAATTCGTGGACGATGTATGTCAGCTATTTCTAGCGTTTCCACCTACTGTAAAAAAGAAAGCCTTCTTGCTAGAAACCTTATTAGGCGGAACCATTGTGAAAAACTGGTCTACCTATACGCCCGGAGCAAACGTGAGTTTGCAGCAATTTTTCAAAGCCGTGATGCGTTTACCTGAATTCCAACTCTGCTAATCATGAAAAAGGAGCTAACTAGATCGGAATTTTTGCGGAGAATGGCATTGCTGTCAGGGGGTGTTGGATTAGGTATTTCGGGTATCCCGGGTCAGGCCTATGCGCAAATGCCCGCTGGGCTTGCCGCCTCTGTGCCCGAAGGAAATGCCTTGGTGATCATTCAATTAGTGGGAGGTAACGATGGTTTAAATACCGTCATTCCGGCTGAAAATGATATTTACATCGCTAAGCGACCAGACATTGCCATTAAAAAAGTCGATGCGCTCTCCTTGAAAAATGGGATGTATTTGCATCCCTCGATGACAGGTATTAAGTCTTTGTATGATCAAGGAAATGTGTCTATTATCCAAAACGTCGGATACGCAAACCCGAACCGTTCCCACTTCCGTGCCACCGATATTTGGAATACGGGGTCGGATGCGAATGTGGTTTGGGAGGAAGGATGGGCAGCCCGCTATTTGGCTGAAAAGTACCCTTCGTATCCGATTGCCCTGCCTTCTCATCCGATGGCCG
>JBMSJH010000123.1:0-6539 GCA_049418705.1 Aquirufa sp. | reverse complement strand
GCACGGGCACAAGGATTCGAACCCTGACCAAAGGTTTTGGAGACCTGCATACTACCATTATACTATGCCCGTAGAAAGGATTGCAAATTTAGCCAAATTTTGATAATTAACAAATCCCCTTCACATTATTGTTTGATTACCACTGAGAATAGCTCGTAGGTTCTAAGAATTTACGTACCGTTCTAGAGTGACTGTTCGCGTATTTTGCATCCGAAGAGATACGTTTCCAATCTGGATTTGCTTGAAATTTTGCCCAGTTCGCATCGCGTTCTGCCATGTTTTCGAAAGAAACCATGTAGCTTAAGCAGGGAGTATTTTCGCCGGCTAGTACTTCTCCGAAGAACACATTGTGTAATCCCACCGTGTCAAAAATCTTCAATTCCTCGTCGTTAAACATCGCAATTTTTCGCTTTAGGGCATCTTCATTATACGCCTCATACGTTCTCCATTCGTAGATACGACCTGGATTCGTGACTGGCAATTTCAAGGAAGGATGTCCCGCAAAGCCTTTGGCAAGATATGTAGAGATCTTTTCGAACATCGGCTTATCTAAACCTACATTTTCAAAATAGGCTTTAGCCGCTTCCTGGTAGGTAGCGTTTTTCTCTAAAGCGTCTTTGTAACCAGCATAAGAAGCTAGCGATGGGAAAGGAATTGCCACCACGACGATGCCTGGTTCTGGTTTTCCGTAATCTTTGAATACACCTACTTTAGAAACACCATAGGAATTAAGGGCTGGAATTAAGGCTTTCGAAAGATAGGATTCTAACAGAGCGGTGTTCCCTTTGAACTTCATCTGGTAGGTTCTGATTTCATAATATTCTTGCGCTGAAACGGCAAAGCTGCACAAGAGAAGCAATAGCAGTAATTTTTTCATAGGTTGATTTGTTTTACATCAGCAAGGTACAAAAAAAAAGAGCGGTCACTGACCGCTCTTTTCCGTATAGGCTAATAAAAATTAGTCTAAGATTTCAGTTACCTGACCAGCACCTACTGTACGGCCACCTTCACGAATCGCGAAACGTAAACCTTTGTCCATAGCTACTGCGTTCAATAACGTAACATCAATTGTTAAGTTATCACCAGGCATACACATTTCAACTCCTGCAGGTAAAGTAATTTCACCTGTTACGTCTGTCGTACGGAAGTAGAATTGTGGACGGTATTTGTTAAAGAATGGAGTGTGACGTCCACCTTCTTCTTTTGACAAGATATAAACCTCAGCTTTGAATTTAGTGTGAGGCTTCACTGAACCTGGCTTACAGATTACCATACCACGACGGATATCAGTTTTCTCAATACCACGTAACAATAAACCTACGTTATCACCAGCTTCACCACGATCTAAGATCTTACGGAACATCTCAACACCAGTTACTACTGATTTCAAGTTTTCAGCTCCCATACCTAAGATATCAACTGCTTCACCTGAGTTAATAACACCAGTCTCGATTTTACCTGTTGCTACAGTACCACGACCTGTGATCGAGAATACGTCTTCAACTGGCATCAAGAATGCCTTATCAACATCACGCTTAGGAAGTGGAATCCAAGAATCTACTGCATCCATTAACGCTTCGATTGTAGCTACCCACTTACCATCTCCGTTCAATCCACCTAAAGCAGATCCTTGGATTACTGGAATGTTATCGCCATCGAATTCGTAGAATGAAAGAAGCTCACGGATCTCCATTTCAACTAATTCTAATAATTCTGGATCGTCTACCATGTCCACTTTGTTCATGAAAACTACCAATTGAGGTACACCTACTTGGCGAGCCAAAAGGATGTGCTCACGAGTTTGTGGCATTGGACCATCTGTAGCAGCAACTACTAAGATAGCACCGTCCATTTGAGCAGCACCAGTAACCATGTTCTTTACGTAATCGGCGTGACCTGGGCAGTCAACGTGTGCGTAGTGACGGTTAGCTGTTGCGTACTCTACGTGCGCAGTGTTGATCGTGATACCACGTTCTTTTTCTTCTGGAGCAGAGTCAATGGAAGAGAAATCTTTTTTCTCAGCAAGACCTTTTTCAGAAAGAACTTTAGTGATAGCAGCTGTTAAAGTTGTTTTACCGTGGTCAACGTGGCCAATTGTACCAATGTTAACGTGGGGTTTACTTCGGTCAAAATTCTCTTTTGCCATGATTATTTAGTTTTTAATTTATTATAAAAAGTTTCAAATGTTACTCGTTCAATGGGCCTCGCTTTATCGTAGAGCCTTTGAGCAGGATTGAACTGCCGACCTCTTCCTTACCAAGGAAGTGCTCTACCACTGAGCTACAAAGGCATAACCTTGCGGCCTCTCGTTAATCTCTTTCGATTAACTAAAAACAAAAATATCGCTAAGAGGGATTTCTCCCTTAGCAACATTTTTCGTTTCGAGCGGGAGACGGGGCTCGAACCCGCCACCTATAGCTTGGAAGGCTATCGCTCTACCAAATGAGCTACTCCCGCTTGCTGAATCCTCCTGTAAAAAGGATTCAAGGTAATAAAAAAATGGTGGGGACAGATGGATTCGAACCACCGTAGGCATTCACCAGCAGATTTACAGTCTGCCCCATTTGGCCGCTCTGGTATATCCCCTTCATTTGTGCTTTCAGTGTAACGTTCCACTGAAATAGTTCGCAAAAGTAGCTCATTTTTTCATTTCCGCAAACACATCTGTGAAAAATTTCCAATAAATTTTTACAATAATCGGATTCCAAAGGCTAATCCGCGCATTTCTTGGCTCTTACCTGATTCAAACAGCGGACTTAAGTCGTAGCTGAAGAATAAATCCGGGAAGTGACGCAAGGCAAATTCTGCGCGCAGACCATAGCGGAAGGGATTTACATATAAATTCGTCGTCTCTTTGCGCAAGTTTCCACTTTCCTCTTCAACAGCTTTTGTCCACGTATCAATGCGATAGGATACGTAACCTCCGATGGCAACCATTTGAACGGCTGATTTTTTATCAAACGAGAAGTGTGGCATAATAGGCAAGGTTAGATAAGATACACTCATCTTGTTTTTGCTCATCACAATCTCTTTCCCAGTAGAAGAAGTAATTGTATTGAATTGTACTCCATTGGGGCCTTTAGTCGCAATGCGGTTATGGTCAAAACGGAAGTTATACCAATCGATCTCTAAGCCATAACCTAAACGGAAGGCCGATTTCTTACCCTCTGATAGTGTCACGAAACGTGAAATGCCTAGGCTTGCATAGCGGGATCCTAATGGGTCTAAGGTGAAATTAGGAATGTAAGCTGGAGCTCCTGGATTAGCAACGGCTATTTCAGGTTCGCCACCTACCAATGTATTTAGACCTAAATTGAAATCTAAACCTCGTCTGCTGTATAAATTAGGGCGCTTTACTTTCGTCGAATCTTTTCCCCAAATCACCTTCGTCACTTCCTTTCCATCGCGGTGGTACACGCCATCCCAAGTTACATGTGTCTCTTCGTTGCCGTCTTTCACATGCACCCCGTCTAATCCGATGCGGACCTCTTCTTTTTTGCCAGACTGATTTCTGTCCACGGTAAACTGTCCACTGTCCACTGTCGACTGACCACTGGTTACTGAGCCGCGTAGCGGCGACTTGTGTATCCCAATCTTCACAGAACTATTCCCAATCCGCACAGAAAGACTACTATCTCCATCCGAATCCGTTTTAATGGCTTGTCTGATAGTTTGCCAAAGGCTGTCCGTTAACACGATCCCTTTTTTATCAAAGGCTTTTTCTAATTCTTCTCTTAACGTGCGATTGGAATCCTTTGCACCGATCAATGTTTGGTTTCGTTTGTCAATTTTTAAAATCAGTGAATCTTGTCTCTCTTTTGCAGAAAGGTTGAATACACTTACTACTAGGCAGATAATAGCGATGAACTTTTTCATATAATTATTGGATTTGTAATGTGCGTTTTAGGTTTTCTTCTGTTTTTACGTAGGTATTAGCCACGTTGTGAATATTATTTTCAAAGGCAGGGTTCCCTTCTTTTAATCGTTGCCAGTTAACCGGCTCCCCGTCGAGGGCTTGCCTGATTTCACCTACAATTTTGCCAAAAAGAGATCTTTTACGTCTCTTGGCCACCGGTCTCTCCTCCTCTTGTATAGGATCGATATCCAATCGCACGGTCACGATTTCCACTGGCTCGGCTTTGCTTTCAATAAGGGGTTGAGCAGCTGCGACCTCTTCTTTGTTTTTGATTTCCTCGGTTAAAACAGGTTCCGATTGTATCACTGGGGCTTGTTCATCAGATGTAGACGAAACAGTCACCTTCGAAATCGGACTTGAAGTAAGCGTTTCAGTCGATTCTTGTTCGCTCAGGCTCACCGGAGTTTCTGAAAAGGTAGGCACAGTGGTAACTTCGCTAGCCACCGCACGCGTTTCTTTCGACGTAGCATTCCAGTTCCAGCTTAGGCCTACGGCGATTAATAGCATCGCGGCTGCCGCCCAATAGATAGGGAAGCGACGCACTGGTTTTTCCTCTAGGCGTTCTTCGATACGAGACCACAATCCCTCTGGGATATCATCTGATTTGTTTTGGAGTTGCTCTCTCCATTTTTCCTCTACAGAATTCCAATCTTTCATATTTGTAAAGCTGCTAGTTGGTTTTGGAGAAGGGCTCTGGCGCGCGAAAGTTGCGACTTCGAAGTTCCTTCTGATATATCTAATAATTGGGCGATTTCCGCGTGGGAATAGCCCTCGATGGCATATAAATTAAAAATCGTTCGATAGCCTGTGGGCAGAGAGGAGATTAAGTTCTCTATCTCTTGCAAGCCTAATTGCATCAAGGTCTCATCCGGATGCGCCACATCAAAGGCGGCATCGATATCGACTGGGTAACGGTCTTTGTTCTTTCGAATTGACATCAAGGCCTCGTTTACCATGATTTTTCGAATCCAGCCTTCGAAACTTCCACCGCCTTGGTATTGGTCTAGTTTTGAGAATACTTTCACAAAACCCTCCATTAAGGTATCTTCTGCTTCTGACGTATTTGTAATGTATCGTTTCACCACGGAGAGCATCTTTCCGGCCATTTTTTGAAAGAGGGCGTGTTGGGCTTGTCGATTGTTTTTTCGACAGGCTTCAATTAGCTCAGTTTCAGAAAGGAAGGCAGGTAAACGTGTACTCAAAGGGTATTTTCGTTATTCGAATGCAAAGATGGCACAAAGTGCTAAATGGTTGCGTCAGTTTGAAAAGAATTTCAAAATTCCGTTCTTTGCCTAAATTAATCATATGCCTAACTCAGCGCCCATCGGGATTTTTGATAGTGGAATTGGCGGATTGACTCTGGCGCATGCCATCACGGAGTTGATGCCGCAGGAGAATATTATCTATTTTGGGGATACGGCGCACCTTCCGTATGGCGATAAATCGGCGACGGCGATTCAGGCCTATTCGGTGAAGATTTGCAATCTGCTTTTGGAGAAGAATTGCAAGTTGATTTTGATCGCCTGCAACTCGGCTTCGGCGGCGGCTTATGATTTAGTGAAGGCTTATGTAGGTACGAAGGCCAAAGTCGTGAATGTCATCGACCCGGTCATTTCGTATTTAGACCAAAACTGGGAAAACAAAACGCTCGGATTAATCGGGACAAAGCAAACGGTAAACTCGGGGATTTATGCGAACAAGGCGGAAGCGTTAGGAAAGCATATCGAGGTAAAGTCTTTGGCCACTCCTTTATTAGCACCCATGATCGAAGAAGGCTTCTTCTCGAACTCCATCTCTGAAACCATCATCAAAGAATACCTAGCACAGCCTACGCTGCAAGGAATCGAAGGATTGATTTTAGGCTGTACGCACTATCCGCTGATCAAAGCACAGATCGACGCCTACTACAAAGGAGGCATTCCGGTGATCGACACGTCTATTATCGTTGCGGAGGAAATCAAGCGTATTCTTGCGGCAGAGGACATGTTGCATGATGGAGCGGAATCCACGCGTCAATTTTACGTATCAGATTATACGGATTCATTCGAAAAGTCTACCCAAATTTTCTTCGGGAAGGCCATCAAATTAACACAATACCCGATCTGGGATTAATCTAGATTTTTGCTGAAAAGTTGAGAAACTTTTTGACGCAGTTGAAGCTTCGCTAGGCGGGCTTGCTGTTCTTGCTTGCTTTGGCGAAACCATAAAAAAGCAATCGCTCCCACGATTAAATAAGGAGCAGACAGTAAATATAAAATTCCTGTATTTAACCCAGTCGCGATATTCGAACGACCATTAGAAATGCTACTCTCCACGGTAGTTCTGCACATGGCACACTGCGCTACCGCATCTACCTGTGTTAACAAAAGTAAAACCACGAAAAGAAGGATTTTCTTATACATAGTAAGGCGAAATCAAAAGATACACAATCACACCAGAAACGGATACGTATAACCAGATAGGGTAGGCCCACTTAACAATGGCTTTGTGCGCCACGATGTTATTCGTTAATGCGTAATAAATCGCTTTCAATACTAACCGAACTACACCGATCGAAAGAAGGATGTGAGAAATCAATAAGAAATAATACACCGGACGGATCCAACCTTCGCCACCAAAGGGA
>JBMSJH010000122.1:0-6578 GCA_049418705.1 Aquirufa sp. | reverse complement strand
CTTTTATTCTGCTTCCCAGACAATATCAATGCCCTTAGGCGTCATTAATAGAACGCGGGTGGGAGCTGGCAGCAACACTAAACGTGCATTTGCCACGGGATCTTCGATCCATTCTACTTCAACTCCTTCTTTTTTACCAATTTCGATTTCACCATCTTCTGTCTCTACGAATTTCTTAGCTAAATAAGCCGTGGGCAGTAATACATCAGATTCAGGGCAGTGTTTCAAGTGTACCTTTTCTAAGATATCCTCTAATTGATCACCGTATTTCTCGTTGAAATCGTCCTCTAAATCGTGTAGCATCTCTTCTACATCATCATACGTATCATCCGAGTAATTTAATTTGCTCAATTCTAATCGCTTTTCTAAAATGGCGATCATCGCCTCGTCAATCGTATTCATAAGGATTCGTTTAATTTTTACAAAGATAAGTTTTGAAAAGGAGATTCCCTTAGAAATGTCGGGTCAAAACTGATATTTCCTTTCTCAATCGATAGTCCAGATCTAAAATTATTGGTGTACAATTGGCCCGTCCCTAAACCTTGAGGAATTTTCACTTCATAATCCCCCGTTAATTGGGCGATGGCTTGAAGTCCGATGTTGGATTCTAAAGCAGACGTAATCCACCACTCTTTCCCATTTTTTGAAGCCCAATCAATCCAATCCCGTGTGGCTTGAATACCACCGACGAAACTCGGTTTCAAAATAATAAAGTCGGGGTTGATGTAAGAAGCAATCGATTTGTCTTTCATTCCGATTAGCTCCTCATCTAAAGCGATGGGTAAAATTTGTTGGGCCACCAGCTTTTTCATTTCCTCCGGTTGGCCCGCTTTGATGGGCTGTTCGATGGAATGTAGGTCGAAGGATGCTAATTTCTCTAGTTTAAAAGGGGCTTCCGCAGGGGAGAAGGCTCCATTTGCATCCACGCGTAAGGTCAGCTCGGAAGCAGAAAAACGTGAACGAATACTTTTTAATAGAGACAATTCGGTCTCAAAATCAATGGCTCCTATTTTTAACTTCAAACAGGAATAGCCTTGTTGCAGTTTTTGCTCGATTTGCTCACGCATGAAATCGGCAGTTCCCATCCAAATCAGGCCATAGATGGGTATAGCAGCTGAACCTTTGGCAAAATCATTCGTGAATGGCTTTTGTAAATCAAGTAGTGCAGTCTCTAAAGCAAAGCGAAAGGAGGGTTGCTCGAAAGGGATTTCAGAGATTAGCTTGGAAATATCTGAAGAAGATTCAATCCCTTGAAAAGGGGAAAGAGTCTCGACAAAGGCAGGTAAGCAATCATCCTGAAATTCCGGGCTCAGCCCAAACAATGGGCCCGCCTCTCCGATGCCCACCCGATTTCCATCCGATACTTCCACGAAATAGGATTTCTTCTTCGTCAGAACACCTCGAGAGGTGCCTGCTTCAAAATGAAATTGAAGCTCGTGGGGGAGGAATCGTAGACTGATTTTTGACATGATGCAATTTATTATTTTCTATTCGATTTTGTGCCCTCCCGTATTATTTTTAGCTTTAAGGTTATTATATGAAGCAGACAATTACCTTTCTTCCTTCCTTGCTTTTTGGGTTAATTACCTGGGTACGAAATAAACTTTTCGACTGGGGAATTTTACCGTCTAGGTCTTTTGAAAAACCTCGAATTATTGTGGTGGGAAACCTGGCGGTGGGTGGAACGGGCAAGAGTCCCTTGGTGGCTTATTTAGTCAAAAATTGGCGCGGAGGAGATCGTTTAGGGATTTTAAGTCGAGGTTATGGCCGAAAGACGAAAGGATATATTGAGGTAAATGGGCAATCGAGTGCGGAGGAAGTAGGAGATGAGCCTTTGGCCTACAAAAGTTTATTCCCAGAAATTCCGGTGGCAGTTTGTGAAAAACGAACGGTGGGAGTTGAAAAAATGCCTGAAGTAGATGTTTTGTTGTTAGATGATGCCTTCCAGCACCGTTCCTTAAAAAGTTCACTGAATCTAGTTTGTTCTACGTTTGATAAGCCTTTTTACCAGGATACCTTACTACCACACGGGCGATTAAGGGAGTCTGCAAAGGGAATTGAACGAGCTGATGCGGTCGTTGTCACTCGATGCCCTTCCATTTTAACGAAGGAGCAAAAGTCGAATTTTGCACAAGGGGTATTACGAAATTCGAAAGAAGAAAAGCCGATATTTTATACGAGTGTTCGCTATGCTAAACCGGTAGGCCCACGAGAGCATTTGCCTTCTAAATGGGCCTTATTCGCTGGGATAGCAGATCCTAAACCCTTTTTTACGTATGCGTCTTCTTTAGGCCAAATTCAAGAAGAAGTAATTTATGGAGATCACCACCGTTTTACGGAGGTGGAATTATTGGAATTAGAGCAGCAAGCAAAAACGATGGCAGGGGATGAGGGATTTTTGACGACCCACAAGGATTTTGTGCGCTTGCAATCGCACCTGAGTCAATTACCTAACTTAGGGAATCATTTATATTACCTACCGATGGAAATGTATTTCATAGATCAAGAAGAACAGTTTTGGGACTGGTTAGGAAAAAATTAATTTTGTAGTGTGAAGTGTAGACTGGTTTTATTTCTTGTTTTATTGGGTATCTCACCTGTTTTTGGGCAGACTCTGCAGTCAGCTGGCGGGAATCGGAATGACTTTCCGGATCCTATGGCGCCTAAAGATCCGAATGCTCCTAAGCCTGTATCGAACGGTAAGTCTGGTCGAGCGGCTTTAGACGACTCCACAAAACAAATTTATGGCCCCCAAACCATGTCCTATTCGCTTGAGGAAGATGTGTTAAACGGACGCGGTGTAAAGAAATCAGTGGATACGAGTTTACACTTGTTTCACAGGTATTTATTCCAAGAAAGATCCGGGTTTTTAACCGCTCATTTAGGAAATGAAGGTACCGCTGTTCGTCCTGTTTTCATTAAGAAACCAGATCAAATAGGCACTCAGATGGGTTATAATGCCTATATGCCCTATGCCTTTGCGACAGATGAGGTTAAATACTACCAAACGAAATCACCTTATTCGGATGTAGAATATTACTTAGGAGCAGGTGGCCAAACCCGATTAAACTTCACCTTTGCTCGAAATATTGACTCCCTTTGGAATATGGGATTCGAGATTCAGCGACAGGTTTCGGATAAGTTTTTAACAGATCAGAAATATAAATCTGGGAATCAGACGCTTACTGAACAGTGGGGAGTCTTGTTTCAGACGAATTTCAGAACCCGAAATAACCGCTACCGTTTGCTATCTCACCTAAATTATTTCGATATGGGTATTCAGGATCAAGGCGGTGTTCAACTATTAAATGGGTTAGATCCGACGTCTGCGTTGAAGTACACGGATAATGGCGCCCTTTTTTCGAGTGCAGGTGCTCAATCAAATGATTCCTTTCTTAAATTCCATTTCTACCACGAGTTCATCGGATTTAAAGGCTTGCAGTTTTTCCAACGGGTGGATGTAGAAAATCGGGCGGCAAAATTCAAGGACATGGATTTTGTGACTAATCTCTCGAATGCCTATTACCCTAAAAATTACGGTACCCAGACGGATTCATTGTATAACGAAAATCAATGGCAGTCCTATTCGCATCAAACAGGTTTCAAAGGAATCTTTAGAGGTTTTACCTACCGTACCTATTTCAAACAACGCTATTGGGACTTGAATAATCCGATGGCTGGCTCTCGAAGAAATCGCTTAGAAAACTATGTGGGCTTGTTTCTGCAGCAGAAGTTTAATGATAAAATTGATTTTACAGCGGATGGAGAATATCTGTTAGGTTCCGACTATCGCTTGCAAGCTAATTTTAGTTCGCCCTTCTTTCAAGTGAAAGCGAGTCGGACTTCCATCAGTCCGTCTGTGACCCAGAATTGGACAAATAATGCGGCTTTTCGCTGGGATCAATCATTGACTAATGTGTCATTTGATGAGCTGACAGGAAGTTTAGACATTCATACGAAGCAGGTCTATTTCCGCCCTACAGCAACGATACAACGGATATCGAATTATGTTTATTTCGATACTTTGGCAACCGCCAAACAAACATCAGAGGGGATTGGAGTATTTAGAACAGGATTTTCTGCTGGTGGGACGTTTAAACGCTTTGAATGGTCTACCTTGGTCTTAGCGAACACGAAAACGGGACCAAATGTATTAAGGATGCCTAATTTAGTGGCAAGTGCGAATCTGGCGTTGAATGTGCAATACAAGAAATTATTATATATGCAGTTTGGGATAGATGTACAGCATCAATCGGCTTATTATGCGGACGCCTTTATGCCTACCATTCAGCAATACCATTTGCAGGATCGCTATGAGATTCCAGCCTTTGTTCAAGCGGATGCTTACGTGACTTTACGCATTAATAGGGTTCGACTTTTCTTTAAGATGCAGAATGTATCGCAAGGATTGTTAAATTCGAATTACTATACAGCTTACTTACATCAGGCGATGCCTCGTTCTTTCGGTTATGGTGTTCGTTGGCTATTATTTGATTAATATATAAACCTAGATAAAAATTATGAAAACTATTTCACGCCGTAGTTGGGTGAAAGGAATGGCGCTGGCTACCTTAGGCAGTGTTGTTTTTACCGACTTAAAAGCTGCTGATGCACCTAAAATTCAGTGGAGCGCTGATCAAGAAGCTTTATTGAAAAATTGGATGGGAGTGATTATCCCAGAATCCAGCATACCTGGAGCGGTCTCTTTGGGAGTTCCCGCCTTCGTGAAAGTTATGCTTCGCGATTGTTATGAGCCTAAAACGTCTGAGAACTTAGCGAATGCCTTGGCTGCTTTGCCTTCGATAGAAAAGATATCTGAGTCAGAGAAGGAAGCATTGTTTTTCCAAATCGAACAAGGTAAAATGGGTTCAGACGCGCAAAAAGCGATGAAAACATTGAAAGGACTTACTATTCAAGGGTATATGTCTACGGAGTATGTAATGGTTAATCATTTGAACTATGTGATGGCACCCGGATTTTTCAATGGCTGTGAACCTCTTAAAAAATAAACTTACGTATGAATATTTTAACTAACGCGGAGAAACGTACGTATGGAGCGATTGTTATCGGTTCTGGTATGGCGGGCGGCTGGGCAGCTAAAGAATTTTGTGATAGGGGAATTAAGACTTTGGTGCTGGAAAGAGGACGAAAAGTAACGCATAATGAAGATTATCCGACGACGTTGATGAGCCCCTGGGAATTTGAACACCGGGGTCAATTAACGAAACAAGAGATAGACGAGAATCCGACCATTTCGAAGTGTTATGCCTTCCGCGAGGATGCCAAGCACTTTTTTGTGAAAGATAAGGAGCATCCCTACATTCAGGATAAGCCATTTGATTGGATTAGAGGTTACCAAACAGGAGGTAAATCGCTCTTATGGGCTCGTCAAACACAGCGTTGGTCTCAGTTGGATTTTGATGGTCCTGCACGCGATGGATTTGCGGTGCCTTGGCCCATTACTTATAAGGAAATTGATCCTTGGTATTCCTACGTGGAGCATTTTGCGGGTATATCAGGAAATAAAGATGGATTAGACTCTTTACCGGATGGTGATTTCTTGCCACCGATGGAGTTAACCTGCGTAGAGAAGCATTTCCAAAAAGAAATGAAGCGTTTGTATTCCGATCGCCACGTGATTATCGGTCGTTGCGCGCATTTAACGGAGCCTCGTGCTATTCACTTTCAACAAGGTCGTGGAACCTGTTTAGGTCGTAATTTATGCCAAAGAGGCTGCCCTTACGGCGGTTATTTCAGCGCTAACTCATCTACTTTACCTTGGGCTGCGAAGACCGGAAATATGACGCTCAGAACTGATTCGGTGGTTCATTCCATTATTTATGATGAGCAGAAACAAAAAGCAGTAGGTGTGCGCGTAGTGGATGCCCATACAAAGGAGATGGTAGAGTACTATGCGAAGGTGATTTTCGTGACGGCAGCGGCATTAAATACCAATTTAATCTTGTTGAACTCGAAGTCATCTCGATTCCCGAATGGATTAGGTAACGACAGCGGTCTTTTAGGAACGCACGTGGCTTTCCATAATTACCGTGCCTCGCTTTCAGCAGAGTATGAAGGATATTTAGATTACAAGACTTCCGGTGGTCGTCCTAATTCTGGTTATATCCCTCGTTTTAGGAATTTATACAAGCAGGAAACGAATTTCCTTCGTGGATACGCTGCCGGTATGAGTGGTGGTAGAGGAACGCATGCGGACCAAAGTGCCGTAGGCGAAAGTCTGAAGAATTCCTTATTGAACCCGAAATGGTCGAATTGGTACGCTGGTTCGCACATGATGGGGGAGACGATTCCGAAGGAGAGTAATAAAGTGACTTTGGACGCCACTAAAAAGGATGACTGGGGCATGCCATTATTGCATATGGATGTCAGCTACGATAATAACGATGATTTGATGGTCAAAGATTTTATCGATCAGTTCACCGAAATGTATGAAAAGGCAGGCTTTAAGAATATCAAAACCCGTGATTCACATGCACCTGCTGGTTTAGATATCCACGAAATGGGAGGAGTTCGGATGGGTTCAGATCCAAAGACTTCTTTATTGAATAAGTGGAATC
>JBMSJH010000121.1:0-6657 GCA_049418705.1 Aquirufa sp. | reverse complement strand
TATTAGTCAATCTGTTAGGAGGTCCCGGAATGAATTCCTTATTGAACGTTTCCGTACGCGAGCGTCACGGTCTTGTCTATTCCATCGAAGCGAGTTTGACCTCCTTTCTTGATTCAGGTTATTGGGCCATTTATTTTGGCACAGAGCCTAATCAGGTCAATAAATCCTTAAAATTGATCCATAAAGAATTCGCGAAACTGCAGGAAAAAGAATTAACGGCTCCTCAATTAAAAAAGATTAAGAGTCAATTAAAAGGACAATTAGCCATGGCTGAAGAAGGCAACTTGAACTTCATGTTAATGATGGCGAAAAACCTGTTAGACCGAGAGAAAATCGAGAGTTTAGACGAAATTTTCGATCAAATTGACCTCATAGACAGCGCACACATCCAATCATTGGCTGTAGAAATGCTGAATCCGGACACCCTGAGTTATTTGATTTTCGAACCTTAAATTCGTGCATCTCTACCTCCATATCCCCTTTTGTAGACAAGCTTGTCATTATTGCGATTTCCATTTTTCCACGAATACCAGTAGAAAAGAGGAAATGGTACAGGCTATTTGCCGTGAAATAAGCGCACAAAAAGACTATTTAAACGGAGCACAACTGCAAACCATTTATTTTGGCGGAGGAACCCCTTCCCTCTTAACGGCCTCAGAATTAGATTCGATTTTTGATGCGATAGGCGCTCACCATTCCATCGCTGGCAATGCAGAAATTACCATAGAAGCTAATCCAGAAGACTTAACACCGGAATACTGCCAAATGATTGCCACCAAAGGCATCAATCGCCTGAGCATCGGAATCCAATCCTTTCAAGATAAAAATCTGATCCTGATGAACCGAAATCACCAGGCAAAAGATTCAATTCAAGCGATTAAAAATGCGCAAGAGGCAGGAATAACCAATATTAGTATTGATTTGATTTATGGAATTCCGGGGAATACTTCAGACGAGTTAAATGAAGATTTAGCATTTGCTACCTCTCTAGGTGTTCATCATATTTCTGCTTATAGCCTGACAGTGGAACCTAAAACCGTTTTTGGGGTTCAGAAAAAAAAGGGAGCCTTCACCGAAATTCCAGATGCTGCGATGGCTCTTGCTTTTACCCAGGTTCGTGATTATTTAGAAGCGGCAGGGTATGAGGGATATGAAACCTCGAATTTCGCCAAAGAAGGCCACTATTCCATCCACAATACCAGTTATTGGCAGCAAGAACCCTACCTCGGTATAGGTCCATCTGCCCACAGTTTTAATGGTTTTTCAAGACAATGGAATGTCTCTAATAACGCCAAATACCTAGCAGAAGGGCATTTACTAGCGGAAAAGGAAGAACTCAGCCCCGCGGATCAATTGAATGAATATATCATGGTTCGCCTACGTACGAAATGGGGAATTAATCTCGTGGAAGTGCGCGAACGTTTTCTTAAAATGGGACAAGAGTACCCAGAAAAAGAATTACAATCCTGGATGGCGCAAGGATATGCCCGTTTAGAAGGAGAAAACTTAGTTCTTGTGAACGAAGGCAAACTAATTGCAGATCGTTTAAGCAGCGATATTTTTGTGGTCTAAGGCCTTTTTGTAATTTTACAGAGCTATGGCAAAGAGAATTGAATTCACGAAAAATACCCCAAACCCTAAAGGCGGAGGAAATAAATTTGAACGTTTATCCAAAAAGAGCCCTAAAAAGCGAGGATGGCTAAAGAAAATCGGATTTTTCTTCCTTTATCTCATTGGATTCAGCCTATTCTCCGTCGTTTTCTTGAAATTCTTCCCAGTCTATTTCACGCCTACGATGGCCACGAGGAAAATTGATGCGCTCCTAGAAGGAAAACCCTCTAAAATCTACTCTCAGTGGACTCCCTATAAAGATTTAGATAAAAATGTAGCTATCGCTGTGATCGCCTCAGAGGATCAGGCCTTTCCAGATCACCACGGATTTGATTTTGATGCCATGTGGGGAGCTGTAAGGCATAATCTGAAGGGAAAGAAAATCAGGGGGGCTAGTACTATTTCTCAGCAAGTCGCTAAAAATGTCTTCTTATGGCAAGGCAGAAGCTATGTTCGCAAGGGATTAGAAGTCTATTTTACCTTCTTGATTGAATTAATTTGGGGCAAAGAGCGTATCCTAGAAGTGTATTTAAATGTAGCGGAGACGGGGCCCATGACTTTTGGGGCTGAGGCAGCTTGTAGACGCTTTTACGGACATAGTGGCGCAGAAATTTCAACTTCAGAAGCTGCCAGAATCGCGGCGGTTTTACCTAGTCCTAATCGTTTCTCGAATGAAAATCCCTCCGCCTATGTGCGAAAACGAACATCGGCTATTCAACGCCAAATGAGAGGTTTAGGGGGCACAAAGTACCTTCGAAACTTATAATAACTCGATAGAAGGATCCCAGAAATGGGAATGAAAGTTTTGAATTTGGTCATTATGAATGGTCAAACCTTCTGCTTCTAACAATTCTTGCATCCGATTCCCACCGAAGAAATTCTTCCCAGTTAATACCCCATTGCGATTCACCACTCGGTGTGCTGGAATAAAGGCCTGACCATGCGATGCATTCATCGCCCAGCCCACTAATCGAGCTCCGCCTTTAGAACCTAGATACCCTGCAATAGCTCCATAAGAGGTCACTCGCCCCGAAGGGATCAAGGAAACCACCTGATATATCGCATCAAAATCAGCCATTATTCTTCCTTACGCTCTTCGATTTCTTGACACAATTCTGCGTACCATTTCTCGCCAAACTTGCGAATCAAGGGTTCTTTTAGGAAAACATAAATAGGTACACCTAAGGAAGCGCCATTCGAACAGGCATCCGAACAAATGGACCAACGGTCGTAATTCAAGGCCGTATAATCGGCTAATTTGGCAAGACGAATCGGGTATAAATGACAGGAAATAGGCTTTCTAAAGTCGGTTTTACCCGCGAAATAAGCTTGCTCGATGCCGCATTTCAAATGACCCTTATCGTCATATAAAGCGTAGGCACATTCACGTCCTTTGATGACCGGAGTAGAAAAATCACCATCATCATCTTTCACCCAGGCTCCAGTTTTTTCTAATTCTTTTAAGCCTATCTCAGATAAAAAAGGCTTGATATCATCTTGAATTCGCTCTAAAATCTCTAGTTCCTCTTCTTCCAATGGGGCGCCTAAATCCCCCTCCACACAACAAGCACCCTTACATTTGGCTAAATCACAAACAAAAAACTCGTCTGCTACATCGGAAGAAATTACTGTATCGTCAATTAAAATCATCTGCGTATTTTTGAACCACAAAGGTACAGATTATAGTTTATTAAGGTAATTTTACACGATGAAATACCTCTGGTTACTTTTATTCTGTTTGCCGCTTCATGCGAAAACGGCCTTCCCTGATTCACTCTTGATCGGGAATGTAAAAGTATTCATACATCCCTCAGCAAAAGCGATCTTAGAAACGGAGCAAAAACGCTTAGGAAGCAACAAGAAATTTGTGGAGGGAATGAAGGAGAAAATGCGTTTCTATTTCCCCGTTATGGAACCTCTATTGAATGCAGCGGGCATTCCGAATGAATTCAAATACCTTTCTGTTCAGGAAAGCGGACTTAATCCAGTAGCCGTTTCCACCTCTCAAGCCGTGGGCTATTGGCAATTTAAGGCTGGTACAGCCACTGATGTGGGCATGAAAGTCAATGCCCATGTCGATGAGCGCAAGCACATTATCGAGGCCACAAGGGGTGCTGCGAACTATTTCACCCGCAATAACCGTGTTTTAAATAATTGGGTGGGGACACTTCTCTCCTACCGGGTGGGTTTAGGAACAGCTAAGAAAACGTCCTATGTGATGGATTGGGTGGGTAAATCGGATATTCAAGTGGATTCTAGCACAGATTGGTACGTTTTACGCTTTCTAGCTTACCAAAAATTCTGGGCAGATGAATTTAAAAAGGATGATTCCCTAGGAATTCAACCTACGAATCAGGCTAAATTGATCTGTTACGACAATTCTTGTGGCAAAAACCTCTATGAAATAGCGGATGAATTAAACGTCAGTTATGATGATTTGAAGAAATACAATCCGTGGATTTTGAACGATTACATACCAGATGATAAGAATTACATCATTTATCACCCATCATCGGTGACCTTTTTCGATAATTCGCTTCAGATTCCGGAGATTCTTGCGCCAGATGATTTTCTGCTACCTCCCAAGAAGAAATTAGATAACCCGCAAAAGGAATAATCCATCCCGAATAGGCATCAATAAAGGCTCCACTCGTGAATCCGTGGCTACTTTAGTATTGAAATCGCGCAGGGCTTGTGTTGACTTGTCTTTGGCAGACTCATCGATAATCTTACCGCTCCATAAGACATTATCTACCAGAATAAGGCCCCCTGAACGCATTTTATCAATCACTAAATCGAAATACAGCGTATAATTACGCTTATCAGCATCGATGAATACCAGATCAATCGGACCCGAAATCGATGGGATTTCGACAGCCGCATCAGCAATTCGGTAATCTATTTGATTCTTGAAAGAAGAGCGATCAAAGAAAGAACGCGTAAAACTTTCTAGCTCCTCATTGACATCGATCGTAATTAAACGTCCATCCTGCTGTAAACCTTCGGCAAGACAAAGGGCGGAATACCCGGTGTAAGTGCCTATCTCAAGAATGAGAGCGGGTTGATAAACTTTGGAAATAAAGGACAAAAAACGGCCTTGTAAATGACCTGAAAGCATTCTAGGCTGCAATACCATCGCATGGGTCTCCCGAACTAACTCCTTTAATAAGTCGTTTTCTGGTTCCGAATGCAAGCGTGCATATTCCTCAATGCCGTGGTCAATGAATTCCATCTATTTGATACCCGTATAAAAGAAATCCAACGAATTAGCAGGATCCTGACTTAGGAAATAATCATCCACCTGAATGGAGCTCACCAAAGAATTATTCGATTTAGACATCGATAAACGGCTCATGCGGTTCGCGATATCATAGGGAACCTGTAACCAGGTTCTTGGTAATTTGTATTGTAGATTGAAAATATCGAAACGCGTGATTCTCTTCACCGCCACCTTATTTTCTTCGTAATAATCCATCACTTTTTGATTCCCATGCACACCTTCCGTGATCACCTCAGAAAAATGTTTTTTCATCAAATCACGTAATTCAGGCGCTAAATACTCGCGTACGTGCCATGGATTACGCGTTAAAGAGAAGGTCTTGTTCACCGTGGTCAAATACAACTTCCCTCCTGGCTTTAGCACGCGAGCGGCCTCAGCTAAGAAGAAATCATCGTTTTCGATGTGCTCTATCACCTGAAAAGTCACCACATAATCGAAATGATTCGATGGTAAATCCTTCAATGGCGGCAAGAACATATCAATGAACTTGAATTTCGGGTAGGTCTTCGAAAGACTCTCCATTAATTCCGTATTCTTATCTACACCTGTATATTCGCTAACCGAATCTGCTAAAACGCCTACTCCGCGTCCCGTTCCACATCCGATCTCTAAGACATTGCCAGAAAGCAATTTACTCACATGGATATAAGGATATAAAAGGCGCTGGTGAACAGGGTTATCTGAAGGAATATCAGAGGAAGCAATTTCGGTTGTTTTATACATTCTAAAAGGATTAGAAGACAAAGGTAAGGAATTATCTAGCTGAAATGTTAAAAAAAATGACGACCTTCGTGCAAAATTTCAAGCAACAACGTGTCAGAAGAAAACGCATCAAGACCCCCATTTAAGAGACCATTTAGGCATTATACTGCTCCTGTAACAGACAATAAAGAGTTTGTTTTTGGGGTACAATCTGTCCTAGAAACCCTTCGTTCTGGGAAGGAAATTGACCGTTTATTAGTCCAAAGAGAACTAGGAAACACGGAAATCCTCGATTTAGCGAAAGAAAAAGGCATTCAAGTACAGAAGGTGCCTTTGGAAAAATTAAACCGTATTACGCGGAAGAATCACCAGGGTGCGATCGCTTTCGTTTCGGCTATTCACTACGCGAAATTAGAGAATGTCATTGCAGACACGTTTGAGAAAGGCGAAATCCCCTTCATTTTGATTCTAGACCGTGTGACGGACGTTAGAAACTTCGGTGCCATTGCGCGTACCGCTGAATGTGCAGGCGTTCACGCCATCGTTTTACCTTCCCGTGGAGCCGCTCAAATCAATGCAGATGCAATGAAAACTTCGTCTGGAGCTTTGAACTTTATCCCTGTTTGCCGTGAAGATAGCTTAATTCAGACAATCGACTTCTTACAAAACTCCGGTTTACGTGTAGTCGCTTGTACAGAAAAAGCGAAAAGCACGATCTACGAAGTGGATTACAAGGACCCGATCGCCATTATCATGGGATCTGAGGAAGACGGAATCACAGACGAAATCATCCGCAAATCAGATGAGATCGCTAAAATCCCTCAAACAGGACAAGTAGGATCCTTAAATGTGTCGGTTGCTGCGGGTGTCATCATTTTCGAAACCGTTCGCCAACGTTCTATTTAATTTTTTCTTAGTATTTGGGTGGCTGAAGCTTGAGCTTTGGGCAAAATAGTTACGTCTGCGATGTTCACATGAGCAGGTGCTGTAACGATATAGCGAATTAAATCTGCGACATCTTCTGCCACTAAAGGTTCGAAACCTGCATAAACCGAGGCTGCTTT
>JBMSJH010000120.1:0-6678 GCA_049418705.1 Aquirufa sp. | reverse complement strand
TTCCTCTCGTTTTTCGATTCTCCAACTGAATCGGTTCGGTCTCTCCTATTTTGGCAAAACCAACGGATAAAAACCCTTTCCCCGAATTCCATTCCTTATCCACATAGGTCATTACATTATGCGTTTCAGGATTTATATCTTTATATGCTTGCAAGAATTTCGTCAAACCTCCCACCAATCGAATCGTTGACAAGGTGGCTATTTCAATGAGTTCCCCAGACAAACAGCCTTCTAAACCTGGCTCTTTCATGAGGAATGACTTCCCAAAAACAGCCACTGCTACCAGTGGACTCTCTTTATAAGAATAAGCACTTTCAATTCCACGGAATTCCCGATGCGGCGGAACAATGCAACCAAAATAGCTAGTGCCTTTCAGAAAACCCTTCACGTGTTCCTGATCTAAAAAATCACGAGCGGTTGCTACATCGATCGGAACGATTCGCGTATCTCGGGCAAAAACAGATCGTAAAGGTTTAATACGAGCAATAATCTGTTTTTCGATGACCACCTGACGGTTCATCCATTGATCCTCCCAAATACAGATATCTCCTTCCTCAGAATTACCTGGCATCGCTTTTACGCGTACCTTAGTAGCTTCATGTAACCACAAGTCTTCTCCTATCGACTGAAAACCGACAGAAAGCAGAAATTGGGCGAGGCTGTGCTGGAACTCTTTTGGCATAAAACGTGTAAATATACAGTAGAATTAAGCGCAAAAGCGCTTTAAAAACAAAAAACATATTAGAATGGACTATAGATTTGAGGCGAGCCGTAAAGAGGTTTCCACTTTTACGAATCAAGAGATTAGAGATAATTTCTTAATTGAGAAGATTTTTCATGCAGATCAAATACAATTAACATATACCATTTATGATCGTATGATCATCGGTGGTGCGATGCCGGTATTGAACACCTTGCATCTTCCCAATCCGGAGAAATTACGCGCGAATTTCTTCTTAGAGAGACGTGAACTAGGGATCATTAACGTAGGAGGAAAAGGAACCGTGACAGCAGATGGCGAACAATTCACCATCGATAAATTAGGTGCAGTATACGTGGGACGCGGGGTGAAAGAAGTAAGTTTCAGCTCTGAATCATCCGAAAATCCAGCTCAATTCTACTTATTATCTTCTCCAGCACATGCAAATTATCCGAATGCAAAATTAGATCGGGAGCAGGTAACGACAGTGGTTTTAGGCACGTTGGAAACATCTAATCACCGTACGATTTACAAGTACATACATAACGAGGGTATTCAATCGTGTCAATTAGTGATGGGATTAACGATTCTAGAACCAGGTTCTGTTTGGAATACGATGCCGGCACACGTACACGATCGTCGTATGGAAGCTTATTTATACTTCGATGTGACACCAGGACACGCGGTATTGCATTTAATGGGTGAAACTACAGAGACGAAGCACATTTGGGTGCATAATCACCAAGCAATTATTTCGCCACCTTGGTCGATTCACAGTGGAGCAGGAACGAAGAATTACTCCTTTATTTGGGGAATGGCAGGTGAGAACAAGGATTATACTGATATGGATTTTGCAGAAATTTCTGAATTACGCTAATATGAAAAAACTGATCATTCTTTTTTTCGGTTTAAGCACCGCAGTGAGTGCTCAAAACTATTCTGAATTGATGGCGAAGTCCATTATGCACACGCATAAAGACTCTATCGCTGTGAAAGTAGGGAAGCCGGCGGGCTGGGATTATGAGCAAGGGCTAGTATTAAAGGCTTTGGAACATGTCTACCAAAGAACTGGGGACGCTACCTACTTTAACTACATTAAAAAGAACATCGATAGTTTCGTAGATGCGAACGGAAACATCCGCACTTACCATTTCGACGAATTCAATTCAGATAATATCACCACTGGTCGAATGCTTCTGTATTTGTACCAAGAATTAGGGGATGAACGCTATAAAAACGCCGCAGATCTATTAAGAAAGCAGATTTCTCAGCAACCGAGAGATGCGGATGGCGGTTTTTGGCATAAGAAAAGATACCCAAACCAAATGTGGTTAGACGGCTTGTACATGCTAGAGCCATTCTATGCGGAATATGGGCAAATAACGAATCAAGACAACTGGTCTGATATCGTTAAGCAATTCCAATTGATGTACAAAGGAGCCATCGATTCAAAAACAGGCTTATTATTCCACGCCTACGATCAAGCGAAAGCACAGCCTTGGGCAGATAAGACCAACGGGCATTCGCCTAATTTTTGGGGTCGCTCCATGGGTTGGTACGTGATGGCCTTAGTGGATGTATTAGATTATATGCCAAAAAATCATCCATCTAGAGGCATTTTAATCCAACAATTAAATCAATTATCAGGCGCTATCGCTAAGATTCAAGATCCTGTTTCTGGAGTTTGGTACCAATTACCAGGTTATCCAGGCAAAAAAGGAAATTACTTCGAGGCTTCTGCATCGAATATGTTCGTCTATGCCTTCGCAAAAGGCGTAAGAAAAGGCTATTTGCCTGTTTCATTCCGAAATAATGCAGAGCGTGGATATGCAGGAATTTTAAAAGAATTCATCACCAAAGACGCAGAAGGCTATATTCATTTAGAGAAAACCGTGAGCGTAGGAGGCTTAGGTGGCGTTCCGTACCGCGATGGTTCTTATGACTACTACTTAAGCGAACCTTTGCGTACAGATGATTTAAAAGGCGTGGGTCCATTTATCCTTGCTTCTTTAGAGATGGAGATTGCCAAAGAATTATCTATTGGCGCTGGAAAGAAAGTCGTTTTAGATTATTTCTTCAATCACGAGACGAAGAATGGAAATCGTTTCCACTATACTTGGGAAGATCGGAAAGACTCTGGTTTTAACCAATGGGGCATTCAATTCGAGCAATTAGGGGCAACATTAGATACCTTAGGTGTCTCTCCAACCAGCGAGAACCTAAAAGGAGTCTCTGTTTACATTATCGTAGATCCAGATAGTTATAAAGAAACAGCCAAGCCGAATTTCATGACAGCAAAAGCAGCTGATGAAATCGAGGCTTGGGTAAAGGCAGGTGGCAATTTGATTCTGTTAGCGAATGACACAACAAACTGCGAGATTCCACAATTCAATATCTTAGCAAAGCGTTTTGGCATTGAATTCGTGGCACCTAATTTAAACTTCGTTCAAGGACGTAATTGGGAACAAGGCGCTGTATTGATTCCAGCAGGAAACGAAGTTTTTGATCCGATTAAAAAGGTTTACATCAAGGAAATAACAACGTTGAAATTAAGTGGAAACGCAAAATCACTTGTTAATCACCTAGGTTATCCTGTGATGGCTACGGCAAAAGTGGGTAAAGGAAAAGTGTTTGCGCTGGGTGATCCATGGTTATACACCGAGTATACAAATAACCGCAGAACGCCGCTGGAATACGAAAACTTCCTAGCTGCGAAGAAATTAGCGATTTATATGCTAAAGTAATTTTCGAGGGAATTTATAGCCCGTCATTTTTTCTAGCGTAACTAAAGGCACCGAATAGGTTTGCCAGTTTTTATTTAGCACTCTCTCATTTGGAAATAGTATGCACCAGATTTTTTCTGGTGTATACACTACTTTCCAGCAATAGGCTGGAACGATAACACCTGAGGCTAGGCGGCCCTTTGATCCAATTCCACCAGAATAGATCAAAAGATTTTGACCTCTTTTAACCGCTAACTTTCTGCAATATTCCTCTAAAAATTTAAAAGGACCTCGATTTAATTCCTGGGTCTGCGGAATCATATTCGACATTAAAAATGTCTCTTCGTTTAAGTATTCTGACGAAGTCCGATCCTCCGAATTACATAGATGACCTCGATCAAAACCTGAATGTGCATAATCTCTTTCATCTGCAATTTTAAATCCTTGAGGAAATGACTCATCTTGAATAAATCGATTTGTTCTATCTACCGATCCTACATCACTAGCTCTTAACGTCCAGCCCACCCAATTCGCTCGACCCTCTACCCCATTATAGGACATCACATATCCTTTCTTGACGGAAAGATAGTTCGTCGTAGAAGCAGTCGAGGCGCCCGAAATATTGGGCACCCCGACCGATAATAGTATACTAAAAAGGAGGTTTAAAAGCATTATCTAGCTCTTTTCTCTAAATCTGTACGGGAGATATTCATTATACGACCCATCATTTTTGATCCCCGATACGAAACGATGCGCATCAATTCTGCATCCTTAGGTACGGCAACTAGACCAGAGGCTGATGGATAGTGGTTATCTGGGTACGAATTGTCAAAGCTGTAGTGAATCTTCAATCCCGAGATTTCATTTTTCAACTCTACAAAAAGTTCTCCTTTTGCGTTCTTCGTTACCTTAACGATAGCTTCGTACATGGATGGCGCATATTTCTTATCTGCTACATCAAATCTCGCCATATGTTCTTCCACGCGGCTGATAAAATTATCCCAGTTTTTATTTTCATTAGGTGACCATAAAGATTCAGAAATGGCTAATGCTCGTGGCCACATCATGTATTGTAAGTGACGGTAATTATACAATTGCTCTGACCACATATTCGCCTGTCCTCCCTTCACTAATTTCGCATCCACTCCATCTGGCACTGGATTGAAAGCGTAGGAATCTGTTAATCGAACTGTTCTGTAAACCGGTGGTTCTAAAGCCACATCGCCTTGCATCAAGTCAACGTAGACGTTATCATTAGGCGTCATCACCACTTCATGGCCTAATTTCGCTGCTTCTACACCGCCTTTAATTCCGCGCCAAGACATCACCGAAGTGCCTTTTGGCAATCCTCCTCCTTCTAAAATCTCATCCCAACCTAACATGCGCTTTCCTTTGCCTGAAATAATCTTTTCCAAACGACGCACAAAATAGGCTTGCACCTCTTGTGAATTCTTCAAACCTTCTCTAGCTCTTAAAGCCAAAATCTCCGGATTCTTATCCCAGTAGTTCTTCGGGCACTCATCACCACCCATGTGGATATAGTCATAAGGGAATAAACTAGCCACCTCACCCATCACCTTATCTAGGAAGGTATATACATTTTCATTCGCTGGACACAAGGTATTGTCTTGTAAAGCTTCTGGATGGCCATGAGACCAATCGATGAACGGCTCGCCCGAAATAACTTCGTATTTATCCGCACCTGGCGTGCAAGAAAGTTCTGGATATGAAGCTACAGCTGCCATCGAGTGACCCGGTACATCAATCTCAGGAACGATATTTACAAAACGTTCTTGCCCGTATTTTACCAATTCCTTGATATCCTCTTGGGTATAAAAACCACCATACGTGCGTGGCTCATTTGGCTCAGGCTTAGAGAAAGTCGTAAAACGTCCTTCTTTCTTCACATTAAAAGCTCCTTTTTTCGTCAAATTAGGATAAGACTTAATCTCAATTCTCCAGCCCTCATCATCCGTTAGGTGGAAGTGCAAGATGTTGTATTTGTATTCCACCATATCGTCGATGAATTTCTTCACATCTTCCTTAGAGAAGAAGTGACGCGCCACATCGAACATTTGACCACGCCAAGCGAAGCGAGGGGTATCAGTAATCTGAGCATATGGAATCGTCCATTTTACGCCTTTTGCCACCGATTTTGATTCGATCTCTTTTGGTAATAATTGATATAAGGTCTGAATTCCATAAAAAAGACCAGCCAGTTTATTAGCCTTGATTTTTATACCAGTTGAATTAACCTGTAAATCGTATCCTTCTGCACCTAACTTAGTGTTGCTCACTAATTGTAATTGAATAGTGGCGGATCCTGCTGATTTAAGACTCACGGGACGACCTGTAGCCACTTTTAGTTTACCTACCAAAGTCGCATAGGCCACTTTCATCTGCGGATCAGATGGACCAGAAATTGAAATTGAAGTAGGTAATGTAAACTTCCCAGCTGGATAAGATGCCTCCGTAGGGATGGGAATAATAGCCGGTTTTTGTGCTGATGATGTGTAACTTAAGCATAAACTCAAGCTAACGAGAGCAATAATTTTCTTCATTGAAATAGGTGTTTGTATAACGTTAAAGTTCCATCAAAATGCAGAATATTCCAAATCGTTTTGTATTTTTGAAACAAGAAGCATTATATACAAAACACAAAACCATGAATGAAACTGCCACGCTTGCTGCTCAGCAAGTGGAACTCACACACGCTATTGACACGGTTTGGGTGGCCCTATGTGCCGCTTTAATTTTCCAAATGGAAGGAGGATTTGCCCTCCTAGAAGCTGGATTCGTCCGTTCTAAGAATGCCATTAGTATTATTGCCAAAGTCATGATCGACATCATGTTCGGTGGTGTTGCCTTTTATTTAGTCGGATTCGGAATTGCCTATGGCAAATCGAATGGCTACTGGGCTTTCGACACCGGCATCATGGAAGGTGATTTAGGCTTAGGTCTCACCATTTCCAACTCCCTTTTCTGGTTCATCCAAATGGGCTTTGCAGTCGCTGCCATCTCCATCGTTTCAGGCGGTGTAGCCGAACGTATGAAAATGTGGTCATATGCTATTTATGTAGCCATTTTCAGCGCATTCTTGTATCCATTAGCTGCAAACTGGGTTTGGAATCCAAACGGTTGGTTAGCCTTGAGAGGATTTAATGACTTTGCTGGTTCTGCAGCTATTCACGCAATGGGCGGTTTTGCGGCCTTAGCAGGTGCGATTGTTTTAGGACCCCGTTTAGGAAAATACAA
>JBMSJH010000119.1:0-6682 GCA_049418705.1 Aquirufa sp. | reverse complement strand
GTTGTACAAACAGGTGTAAAGTCAGCCGGGTGACTAAACAACAATACCCAAGAATCACCGATAAACTCATGGAAGTTAATGTGACCTAATGTCGCATCTGCACTAAAGTCGGGTGCGATATCTCCTAATCTTAATGACATAATAGTAGGGGTTAAATTTATGAAAACTAGTTTGTCTACCAAATATATAGATTAATCTAAACTAAAAAAAGCAATCCTAAAATAAGATTGCTTTTAACATTACACTTCATCAACAAACTAAAAACCAAATTAATTAAAATGCTGTAGGAGAAGGATTCGAACCTCCAAGGTGCAGTTAGCCTCGACACAGAACTGATTTAGTGGTCAACCCATTATGCCGTGTTTATCCTGAACTCACCACCCCCGAGACAGGAGGGCACGTCTGCCAATTTCATCACCCTACAGTGAAAATTATTACCTTTGCAACAATTAGTATTACAAATATAAAAGGAGATTTTATATTTTTCAAAATTTTTCAATAAAAAATGTCTTTTTTTGCATAATTTTTAATTCGAAGCTTAAATATTTACAAATATTAAATGGAAAAGAAGTTTGAACTTGATCCTTTGGACTATAAGATTTTAGAAATTCTAGTCAAAGATGCTAACCTTCCGTACACTGAGATTGGTACGCGTCTCGATGTTTCTGGAGGAACCGTTCATGTTCGGATGAAAAAAATGGAATCCATGGGTATTGTAAAAGGAGCTCAATTATTAATTGATTATTCTAAAATAGGGTGGGATATAACCGCTTTTCTTGGTATCTATTTGGACAAAAGTAGTCTATACGAGGATGTGGCAAAGCAGCTAGAACAGATCCCTGAAGTAGTTAATATTCACTATACAACAGGTATTTATTCGATTTTTGCCAAAATTATTTGCCGAGATACACAGCATTTACGAGAAGTATTACACGATAAAATTCAACGAGTTACAGGTATTCAGCGTACAGAAACATTTATCTCTCTAGAGGAAAGCCTGATCAGAAATACGCCTTTATTTTAACTGTTTAGAATAATTCTAAACTAAGTCTATTTTTCTCCAAAATCCTTTTGTAATTTTGTTATCTAAATGCAAAATTATGGCAGAGAAGGTAGACGATATTTTACAAGAAGTAACCACATCCGATTATAAATACGGATTTGAGTCTCATTTCGAGACAGATGAAGCTCCCATTGGTCTTAGTGAATCGATTATTCATTTTATCTCTGATAAAAAGAATGAACCAGATTGGATGCGAGAATGGCGTTTATCTGCTTATCGCTACTGGAGAACACTTCAGGAGCCTGATTGGGCGAATTTATTGTACACTCCGGCTAAATACGATGAGTTGAAATATTATTCAGCTCCTGTTCAAAAAAAACAATTGAATTCATTGGATGAAATTGACCCAGAGCTACGTCGTACGTTTGAAAAATTAGGTATTTCTTTAGATGAGCAAAAGCGTCTATCTAATGTAGCTGTCGATGCCGTTATTGATTCGGTTTCTGTAGCTACTACTTTCAAGGAAACCTTAATGGAGAAAGGTGTCATCTTCTGTTCTATCTCAGAGGCCATCAAAGAACATCCTGAATTGATCAAAAAATACTTGGGATCTGTTGTTCCAGTAAAAGATAATTACTTCGCAGCGCTTAATAGTGCCGTATTTTCAGACGGATCTTTCTGTTATATTCCCAAAGGTGTTCGTTGCCCAATGGAATTATCCACCTATTTCCGTATTAATGCATCAGGTACCGGTCAATTTGAACGTACTTTAATTGTTGCTGAAGATGAGTCGTATGTATCTTATTTAGAGGGTTGTACGGCTCCTATGCGTGATGAAAATCAATTGCATGCCGCGGTGGTAGAGATTTATGTACACAAAGGTGCAGAGGTGAAGTATTCTACCGTTCAAAACTGGTATCCAGGTGATAAAGAAGGGAAGGGCGGTATTTACAACTTTGTAACGAAGCGTGGTATTTGCGATGGAGCTCATTCAAAATTATCTTGGACACAGGTAGAAACAGGTTCCGCTGTAACTTGGAAATACCCATCGGTTATCCTAAAAGGAGATTATTCCATCGGAGAATTCTATTCAGTAGCCGTAACAAATAATTACCAGCAAGCAGATACAGGGACAAAAATGATTCACTTAGGAAAGCATTCTAAGTCACGTATCGTTTCAAAAGGTATTTCTGCAGGGTTCTCTCAGAATTCTTACCGTGGTTTAGTTCAAGTGGCTCGCAAGGCAGATGGATCAAAGAATTTCTCACAATGCGACTCCTTATTATTAGGAGATAAATGTGGAGCCCATACTTTCCCTTACTTAGAGGTGAAAAATAATACGGCTTCCGTAGAGCACGAAGCGACTACGTCTAAGATTGGTGAAGATCAAATTTTCTATTGCAATCAACGTGGTTTGAGTACAGAAACTGCCATTGCCTTAATTGTAAATGGATATGCGAAAGAAGTATTGAATCAATTACCGATGGAATTCGCCGTAGAAGCTCAAAAGCTTTTAGCTATTTCATTAGAAGGTTCGGTAGGATAAACTATTTTATTCCTCCTGTATGGATGGCCACTAGTTTCGAATCAGAAGCTATGTGGTCATTTTTTATGTGATCAACTAGAGCATAGAACATTCGACCCGTATAAATGGGCTCTATTTGTATCCTATGTTTTTCATAAAATTCATTGCAAAATATATCTAAATCTTGGCTTTGTTTAGCGTATTTCCCAAAGATATAGTTATCGTCTATCTTTAAATTGGCTGCTGGAAAATCTGTTAAATGATTTTCTATTTCAGCTTGGTTATTTAAAGTTAGAATACCTGTAACCGGCACACTTGTGGCGCGTGCAATACCAATGGCCGTTGCACCGGTTCCCATAGCGCAATAAATAGCATCGCAGGAAGGTAATTCATTGACTAAAGCATCCATTCCGTCTATCGCCTGTGAGCCATATCCTCCCTCTGGTATACATAGGTAGTTCTCGTACTCACTTGGAATTTCTTTATTTCGATAAAGTGGCCTGGTCACGAAATGTAATTTCATACCCCATTCGTGCATTTGTTTTAAATAGGGGTTGCTTGTGACATTTAATTCTTCCCCTCGCACGATTCCAACCGTAGGAATACCTAGAGAATGACCTACGAAGGCGAGGGCAAATAAGTGATTGGAATAGGCTCCTCCAAAACTAAGTATCCCAGAATGTTCGTTTAATGAGAAGGTTTGGATATAATTTTTTAATTTGCGCCACTTATTTCCCGAAATGATAGGATGAATGAGGTCATCTCGTTTGACAAACACTTGAATTCCTTTTGAATTCCAGCATTCATCAAATATCTCCTCCATCGGTGAAGGTAGGTTTAACGCGTTAAATTCAAAGTTTGTTATGTCCATTGATCCAGAAATGAATGCTCCAGATTCCGAAGAGGAAGATGACTTGTTTGAGCATTATAATTTCACTGTTGACAAAGGTCAGCAATTACTGAGAATCGACAAATATTTGATGATTAAAATTGCAGGCACTAGCCGCAATAAGATTCAAGTAGGAATTGACGCGGGATCGGTGAAGGTGAATGGCGGATTAATTAAGTCTAATTACCGGGTTAAGCCTTTAGACAATATAACCGTCTCATTTGCAACGCCTCCTAGAGACAAAGAAGTATATCCTGAAGACATACCGATTGATATTATCTATGAGGATGATCAACTTATTTTAGTCAATAAATCACCAGGAATGGTGGTGCATCCCGCTCAGGGGAATTGGTCAGGCACTTTAGTGAATGGATTATTATTTCATTGCCAAAATCTGCCCGGACAAAAAGATATTCGACCAGGGCTTGTACATCGCATCGATAAGGACACCTCAGGAATCTTAGTAATTGGCAAGACTGAATTTGCCTTGAATTTTCTTGGGCAACAATTCTTCGAACATAGCATTGAAAGAACCTATTATGCCATTTGTTGGGGAGTTCCCAAAGAATTGAAGGGCACTATTCGGAGTAAAATAGGCAGAAGTCCGAAGGATAGAAAGATACAAGCTATTTTTCCTGAAGACTCAGAATACGGAAGAATTGCCATCACACATTATGAGGTGATGGAAACCTTTGGTTTTGCTTCTTTTGTCAAGTTTAAACTGGAAACGGGCCGAACCCATCAAATTAGAGCCCATTTCCAATCAATTGGCCATCCCTTGTTTTCTGATAGTACCTATGGAGGAGATAAAATTCGCTATATGTCTTCAATGGCAAGTTTTAAATCCTTTATTGATAATGCCTTTAAAATTTGTCCAAGGCAGGCATTGCATGCCTACTCTTTAGGTTTTATTCACCCCATTACGAATGAATTCATGCAATTCGAACAAGAGTTTCCAGAAGATTTTTTAACCTTATTAACTAAATTAAGAGCGATCAATGGATAAGATTCATATACGCCGAGCCACCAAAGAAGATATTGGACTAGTTCGTGATTTAGTGATGGAATTGGCCATTTTTGAAAAGGCACCTGAAGAAGTAACTTCTAGTTTAGCTGATTATGTTCAAGAAGGTTTTTCAGATAATCCCTTATTCACGGCTAATCTGATTTATTTGAATGATGAATTAGCTGGATTTTCCTTATGGTATTACCGATTCTCGACTTGGAAGGGGAGACGCTTCTATTTAGAGGATTTGTATATCAAAGAAGCTTACAGAGGAAAAGGTTTGGGTAGAAAGCTTATCAATGAGGCCATTGAAGAAGCTAAAAGAATGAAATGCACAGGTATGATGTGGCAAGTATTGGACTGGAATCAGCCTGCCATTGATTTTTATACTACCTTAGGCGTGAAAATGGATGCCGGTTGGCTAAATGTCCATTTGGATTTATAATGATCCTCGATCGATGAAATAAAATTCATTCGATTCGCGTCCTTTTTCACGATTAATGATCATTTGGGCGGCTCTTTCACCCATTTTTCTGAAGTCATTGGATATGACTGAGATACCCTCTGCGATGATTTCCTTTAATGGTGTATCATCGTAGGAGATGATGCCGATATCCTTCCCTGGTTTAAGTTTGTTTTTAGTCGTCCAGTTGATCATTTTGATCAAATCGTACTCTCTAAAAACGATATAAGCCTGATTTGTCTGTAATTCGTAATCGTCATCTAAATCAGGTATAATATCAAATTCTAAGCCATTCTCGGTGCAGAAATTAGTAAATCCTTGTATGATACCATCTGGTGTATATTGAAAGCTTTTGGAGCTAAGGACCAGGTTGATTTGGCCATATTTTTTAACCTTATCTAGCGACTGTGTTAAGCCTTGGTAGATATTGGTTTCAAAGTTTTGGTATAATATAGAATAATCATCACTAAACTCCTTAATGTCTATATCTAATACCAAAAGTTTGTCTTTCGGAATTTTAGATACAATCTTAGCCACACTTTTATTAAAGTGGGGCAATATGATGTAGTGATTGTATTTACCTAAGTTATTCGTGATTAATTCCTCAAACAATTCGATATCATGGTAATGAAAGAACAGATTATGACTCACATCATCACCTAAATTTTGAATGATACTCTCATACAAAATCTCCTTGTAGGGAGTTAAAGCATCCATTAAAATAAAAACGCGTAGCGCATTCTTCGTATTTGTACTAGATACGTAGAAACCCTTTCCGTGATGCGAGCTAATTAATCCCTTTTCTCTCAGGTCATCGTATGCCTTCGTAACAGTCATTCGAGCCATATTGAACTCACTAGCTACTTTATTGATGGAAGGCAATTGCTTTCCATGCTCTAATAAGCCGGAATTAATTCCATCAATTATACCATCAATCAATTGTTGGTATTTTGGTTTGCTGCTGTTCGGATCGAAGTATAACATAGGTATTTTCCTTAGTGCATAATGATTGATTGTTCGATATCTTCCAAATTCGCGCCTTTTGTCTCAGGCATCATAAAGGCAACATACGCTAATTGGGCTACCATCATCACTGCGAAGAAACCGAAAATAAGTGTCCCGCCATACGATTCTGTAAAAAGAGGGAAGAAATTTGCCACTAATGCGGCAAATACCCAGTGAGTTAAAGAACCCCATGCCATTCCAGAAGCTCTTACAGAATTTGGAAAAATTTCAGAGATAAACACCCAAATCACAGATCCTTGACCAATGGCATGCGACGCAATAAATGCAAAAATGTAAATAGGCACATAAGTATATGACTCCGTATAAAACGCATAGGCGATTAAACTCAACGTTACTATATACCCAATTGAACCAATAAACATTAAAATACGGCGACCCACACGATCAATTAAATACCAACCTAGTAGCGTGAAAAGTAAATTAGCGATTCCAATTCCTGCAGTAGATAATAGAGCAGATTCTTTTCCTAAACCTGTTAGTTCGTAGATTCGTGGTGCATAATAAATGATGGCATTAATACCTGACATTTGATTAAAGAAGGCGAATAAGAAGGCTAAGGTTAAAGGCCAAACAAACTTGCCAGAGAACAAGCGCTCCTGTGTCAAATTCTTATTTGCATTCGTTTGAATACGGTTAATGGTCTCCTCTGGATTGGGATCCGCTAATTCTAACACTTTACGAGCACCCGCTAAATCGTTACGCTTTAAGAGTAAAAATTGAGGTGTTTCAGGAGTCAATAGTATCAAAATAGAGAATAATAACGAGGGTAG
>JBMSJH010000118.1:0-6702 GCA_049418705.1 Aquirufa sp. | reverse complement strand
CTCTCAGACCATTCTTAGTTGATTTAAAGAAAACGGAGTAAGGATTTTGGCGACCATATAAATTGTAGATCGTGAATACCCAACTTCCTTCCCAACGTTGTTTTCTCATAGATGGATTATTAATTGTCCAAGAGAAATCTAGGCGATGGTAATCTCTTACGCGGTCATTATTACGTTCTGCAAATACAGGGAATTTCTTACCACCAATCTCATAAGATCCGGAAGGGGAAGAGAATGGACGACCCGTGTTATAGGCAAATGTAAAAGAGAAACTATGGTGTGTGGTCGGTTGAATGTTCAACATCATATTGAACGTATGTGGCTTGTCATAATTTGTGGCAAACCACTCTCCCCCATTAATTGCTTGCACTTCTGGATAATCACCGATCATTTGATTAAAGGCTCTAGCGTAGGTATAGGATACCCAACCAGATACTTCCCCTTTTTTCTTCTGCATCATTAATTCCATACCATAAGCCTTGCTTTTTCCGGTTATCAATTGAGTCTCGATGTTGGGATTCAACTGAAGATTAGCACCGGAAACGAAATCCAATGTATTTCTCACATCGCGATAATAGGTCTCAATGGAAGCCTCATAAACATTTTCGTTAAAGGTCTTAAATAAACCTAAAGACAGAAAATCACTTTGTTGTGGCTTAATAAACGTATCTGCCGTTTTCCAACGGGAAGTAGGCAATGGGGTCGTGTTATTCGATAATAATTGGAAGAACTGCTGCTGGCGGTTATAACCAAATTTCATAGTTGTGTTTTCTGCTAACGAGTACTTCATCGTCAAACGAGGTTCCAAACCACCATAAGATGCCATCACTTCACCATCTCCATACGTCGTTTTCTTGACAATCGAATTCAATGAAGGAACTTGACCAGGCACGTATTCATTAATGGTCCCAGCTCCCATTCGGTAGTATTGTGAATAGCGAAGGCCGGCTTGAATTGTAAATTTGGGACTAATCGTCCACTCATCATCCGCAAATAGACCTAACTCATAAGACTGCTCTAATGGTAATTTAACCGTCGCAACCCTAGAAATAACGCCCTCATTCAAATTACCTGGGTCGATATCATAGCGAGTTCCGGTAATACCAAAATTCATTTTGTGGTTATCACGCGGCTGGTAATCAAAACTAGCCGTCAAATTGCGGTATAAAATCGACGATTTTAGATCAATCGTATTCACCGTATCTGGCGCAAAAGTCTTTGTTGAATAATCAGTTAAGGATCCACTCACCATCATATTTAATTTAGGTGAGAAGTAGTGATTCCAATGGATCGCTACATTTTTATGGCCATAATTAAAGGAGGTTTGCTTTGCTACTACGTTTTCAATACTAAATAAGGAGTCTACGCGGTAATAATCGTGACTTAAATAGGTTGAAAGAGATATCGTATTTTTAGTGTTTGGACGGAAATAAATCTTCGTTGCCACATCAGAGAAATTAGCTCGCAAGTTCTTCAAATAGTCAGGTGCAAACCATTTGAACATAAAGTCATTCACCGAAAGACGCCCTGCAACTAATACAGATAATTTTTCCTTAATGATGGGAATTTCAGCCATTACGCGGTTCGAAACTAAACCAATACCACCTTGCATCTTAAACTTATCGGTATTCGGTTCAATCATTTTGATGTCCAAAACCGAAGCGGTACGACCACCGAAACGAGAAGGAACCCCTCCTTTGTATAATTCTAAATCACGTATTGCATCGGAAGCGAAAACGGAGAATAAACCAAACATGTGCGTCGGGTTAAAAATAGGAGTATCATCGATGTAGATAAGGTTTTGGTCTACATTAGAACCCCGAATATTCAATCCATTCGCTCCTTCTCCTACGGAGGAAACACCTGGAAGCGATTGCAAACTACGAATCACATCGACCTCACCCATCATCGTAGGCAGCTTCTTAATCCCTTTTAAACTCAAGACCGTTACTCCCAAAGAAGGCGTTTGAATATCCCGCTTCGTTGCAGCACTGGAAACAATCACTTCTTCTAATTGCTTCGTAACGTTATTCAACTCCACATTTAGCTCCGTATTCGCTTTAACGTAAATTTTCGTTCTGTAGGGATTATAACCTACATAGCTCACTTTGATCACCCATTCACCGTAGGGAACGTGCACTTTAAAGTTCCCTGAGGTATCCGTTGTGACGCCAGACTTTTTAAAATCGACTGAAATATCGGCTCCTTTTAACGGCTCGCCCGTTGAGGCATCGATTACTTTACCGAAAATGGCAGGGAGTGAGGTCGTTTGTGCAATGCTTTGATGTGAAAGGACCAATAATAGCCCTAGGCACAAGACTCTGGGTAAGAGTTTGATCATAGAATATAGGTTAACAGATGCAATTCTGTAAATAAACAAAAAATAAAGGAGAATCCTTACATGAGTAGCGACCACACCGCAGATATTGCGACGAAAATCAGGGCAAAGGGGGTCAGCACTTTCCAGCACAAATACATCAATTGATCTACTCGAAGGCGCGGCAGAGTCCATCTAATCCACATTTGGAGACCAATTAAAATATAGGACTTCAGCATGATCCAAAAGAAGCCTAAAATAGTGGCAGACAGCGTTCCGGGCTCTCCATTCGTCCAATCTGCTAATCTTACTGAACCTATATTAGGTAGAGGTGAATACCAAGATCCCCAGAATAAAATAACACCTAACACGCTGACCAATAGCATCATACCGTACTCAGATAAAAAGAGTAAAGCCCAGCGCATCCCTGCATATTCCGTATGAAATCCTCCTACTAATTCGGATTCCGCCTCTGGAATATCAAATGGGGCTCTATTTGCTTCAGCTAAAGAGGCGATGAAATAAATGATAAATAAAAGAAAGAAAAGAGGCATCCGTACCACATTCCAACTCAAGAAACCTCCAGCCTTAGTGACATCAATACCTAGACTTTTTAATCCAAATAAATACTGAGTTTCCGAAGCGAATATCCCCTGTTGCATCGAGATATCTTGCAGATTTAAAGAACCAGAAATCAATACGACACACAAAATCGTCAACCCCAATGGAATCTCATAAGATACCAATTGAGCGGCGGAACGAATGGCGCCTAAAAGAGAATACTTATTATTAGATGTCCATCCGGCTAATAAAATTCCAAGGCTATCTAGGGAAACAATTCCGATTAAGAGCATAATTCCCATTTCGGTTTGGCTACCTTGTAAAAAAGCACCTGAACTTAGAGGAATCACAGAAAATGCCCCAAAAACAGATAAAAATATAATCCAGGGAGCAAATAAGAAAAGTCGTTTTTGAGCGTCAGCAGGAACAATATCCTCCTTTTGTATCAGCTTTAATAAATCCGCAAAAACCTGTAATAAACCCCATTTACCTACGTTCATAGGCCCTAATCGATCCTGCATAAAAGCCGATAGCTTTCTCTCCACATAAACGCCAATCACGACATTTACGGTCAACAAAAGCAAACAAACGATCAGAGCGATCCACATTAGCTAATCTGATTAAGGGCTTGTAGGAAATCTGCTTTTAAATCTTCAATCGATTCTAAACCCACTGCCACCCGAACTAAGCCGTCCGTGATACCTAATGAAGCTTTTTCCTCTGCAGGTAATTTTGAATGAGTAGTAGAAGCTGGGTGCGTGATAATCGTGCGCGTATCTCCTAAATTTGGTGAAATCGAGGCTATTTTTAATAACTTACTCATAGCCACCACTTTTTCAAATCCACCTTTCACATCGATCGTTAAGATACCACCACCATATTTCATTTGGCGTTTCGCTAATTCATATTGAGGATGGGATTTCAAATAAGGATATTTGACATTATTTAAAGCTTTATGGCCTTCCAAAGCTTCTGCTAAGGCCATCGCGTTTTCTGAATGCCTTTGTAATCTCAAATCTAATAATTCCAAACTTTTCTAAAGGACCCACGCATTAAATGGAGAAAGAGACGGACCTGTATGGCGAGCAAAGAAGCGAATCTCATCGATATACACTTTCTTACCACAAATCACACCACCTAAAACACGACCTTGGCCGTCAATATATTTCGTAGCTGAGTGTATCACTAAATCTGCCCCTAAATCCAATGGCGTTTGTAAAATAGGCGTTGCAAAACAGTTATCAACGGCTAAAATGATGTCTTTTCCTTCTTTTAAAGCGGCTAATGCGGGTAAATCAATTAGCTCTAAACCTGGATTCGACGGAGATTCACAGAATAAAAACTTCGTATTGGGTTTAATCGCAGCCTTCCATGCGTTGATATCAGCACCTGGAACGAAAGTACATTCAATCCCCCATTTAGCCGTAATCTTTGTTAAAATCTGGATACAAGATCCAAACAACGCATTCGATGCAACCACGTGATCACCTGCTTTCAACAGACCAGCCATAGAAGCGAAAATAGCCGCCATTCCGGTAGAAAAGGCGATTCCATCCTCCGCATTCTCCAGCATATTCATCTTTTCTACGAATTCATCCACATTCGGATTCATGTAGCGAGAGTAGATGTTACCTGCCATTTCGTCTGCAAAGATGGCGCGACCTTGTTCTGCATCTTCGAATGTAAAGCTAGAAGTCAAATATAAAGGAACTGAATGCTCTCTATTTTGAGATCTTTCGGCCTGAATGCGGATGGCTTTTGTCTGTTTTTGCATAGTAATCAATTATTAATCTACAAAAATAATAGAATACTTAGTAAATCTACTTTCCAAAACTGACTATTTTCTTGACCTGATTTCACCCCCTAGACAAACTAAATTATTTAAAGATAAATGAGTAAATTTCGAAGATGAGAGCCTTGTAATTAAAACTTATATTATACTATGAAAAAACTAATACTACCCTTTTTAGGCCTTTTTTTAGCGATTGGATCGTTCCAGGCGCAGGCTCAAAAATGGACTAACTTGTTCGACGGAAAGACCTTCAAAGGTTTCAAACAATTAAATGGACAAGCAAAATACGAAGTGAAAGATGGCGTCATGGTGGGAACTACCGTTGCAAATACCCCGAACTCTTTCATGGCTACTGAACAAGAATACGGTGATTTCATCCTAGAGTTCGACGTGAAAGTAGATAACAAAATGAATTCAGGCGTTCAATTCAGAAGCCTTTCCATCCCAGAATACCAAAATGGCCGCGTACATGGTTACCAAGCCGAAATCGATCCATCTCCTCGCGGATGGTCGGGTGGTATTTATGATGAATCGAGACGTGGTTGGTTAGCTCAAAACGAACTGAAGCCAGAGGCGAAGAAAGCCTTCAAATTAGGCGATGTGTGGAATCACTACCGCATCGAAGCTATCGGAAGCACGATCCGCACATGGATTAACGATATTCCTGTAACCTATTTAGTGGATGATATGACGGCCAAAGGTTTTATTGCCTTCCAAGTTCACGCGATCTATGCGGACATGAAACCGGGCATGCAAGTGATGTGGAAAAACATCCGTATTCAAACGGGGAAAGATATGCAGCCACGTCCTTTGGACAAAAACGTAGTCGTAGACAACTACCTATTAAACAATGTCTCTCCTTTAGAAAAAGAGCAAGGGTTCCGCTTATTATTTAATGGAAAGGATTTAACAGGTTTCCGTTCAGCCTTCAAAACAACAGCTCCTCCATCGGTGTGGACAGTAGAAGACGGAACTTTACACGTGAACAGCTCAGGTGGAAAAGAATCTGGAAATGGGGGTGACATCTTAACCAATGACAAATTCTCTGCCTTTGAATTGACTTTCGATTTTAAATTAACGGAAGGTGCGAATTCAGGCGTGAAATATTTCGTGAACGAGTCTTATAACTCGGGTATGTCAGCCATTGGTTTAGAATACCAAGTGTTAGATGATGCTAAGCACCCAGATGCGAAATTAGGCACAGTAGGTAACAGAACATTAGCTAGTTTGTACGATATTATCCCATCTAATAAGATCGATGGGCGTTTCCAAAAGAAAATAGGCGAATGGAATCAGGGGCGCATTATTGTGTATCCAAACAATATCGTTCAACACTGGCTAAATGGCTTCAAAGTAGTCGAATACGAGCGCAAGAGCAATATTTTCAAAGTTCTAGTCGCTCATAGCAAGCATAAAGTTTGGGATGGTTTTGGCTCACAAGATTCAGGACCTATCTTATTCCAAGAGCACGGGGATTCCGTATTCTATAAAAACATCAAAATCAGAGAAATTAACTAAACCAACCTATGGAAAGAAGAGAATTTTTACACAAAGGTGCCCTAGCTTCTCTAGGTACTTTAGCATTTAGCCCAAAGTCTTACAGCAAGATTCTTGGCGCAAACGACCGCGTTCGCGTAGCCTGTGTCGGTTTTTCAGATCGCCACCGTGCCTCACACGTGCCTCCATTTAAGGCATTAGCGAAAGGAATGAACTTCGAAATGGTTGCTCTTTCTGATCTATGGAATCGCCGTAGAGATGAGGGAAAGGCATTTTTAGAGAAGGAACTTGGAGGAAATATCCAGACCTACAGAAACAACGAAGAATTGTATTCTGCTAAAGGAATTGATGCTGTTTTCATCTCTACAGCTGACTTCCAACACGCTTTACACACTATTGAGGCTGTAAAAGCAGGTTGCGATACCTATACGGAGAAGCCATTAGCTGAAACGATGGAGGATAACCGTGCTGTATTAAAAGCGGTGAAGGATTCAGGTAAAATCGTTCAAATCGGTTCACAACGTCGTTCAGGTGA
>JBMSJH010000117.1:0-6788 GCA_049418705.1 Aquirufa sp. | reverse complement strand
TCGCCAGAGGCGATACCATCTTTGAACTTTGAACTTTGCTCTTTGAAATTTATTCTACTTCCAACTCCTCAAAATTCACCCCCTTCGCCCGCACATAAAACCGCCACGAAAGCAAAGCCGACGAACAAACTAAGCTAGCTGTTAAGCCCACCCAGATGCCTACGGCACCTACTTTTTGGTAAATACCGATATAGTAACAAAGAGGAATTCCGACTGCCCAATAGGAGATCACGGTGATTGCTGTAGGGATTTTATAATCTTGTAGCCCGCGTAATAGTCCCAGTGATACAGCTTGAATGCCATCAAATAGTTGGAAAATAGCCCCCCAAACTACTAAGGTGACAGCAATCGTAATAACAGGAATATCTTGTGTATAGCCGCGAACTAGGTATTCACGACCGAAGAAAAAGACTAAAGCACACGCCCCCATAAATAAAATAGAGAGAACCAGAGCGGCCTTTCCTGATTGAATAATCCCGGAACGATTTCGTTCACCGATGGCAGTTCCTACATTGATTCCTCCGGCGACTGCAATCCCGGTTGCCATCATGTAGGTAATGGAAGCCATATTAATCGCCACAATGTGAGCCGCTTGTGCTGTCACCGAAATCCAGCCCATCATAACGACCGCCATTCCAAAAGTGGCGATTTCAAAGAAACCTTGCATTCCGGAAGGAATTCCAATGCGGAGAATGTTTTTTTCTAAGACATTCTTCACCACATGCACATGGCCTTTACGCAGATAAGGCTTGAACTCTTCTCTTGTAAATACATAAATAGCTAATGCTCCCGCCATAAATATACGGGACAGCAAGGTCGAAATGCCTGATCCGAATAAGCCTAGGGCAGGTAATCCCCATAATCCATTGATCAATAAATGGTTGCCGAATACATTTAGAGCCAAGGCGATGATGGTAATCGTCATTCCCACCGTTGTTCTTTGTAATCCATCCATGAAGCTTTTTAAGGCAATGAACCAGAATATGGGTAAAACTGAAATAGAGATTAAACTTAAGAAGGGTAGTGTTAACGCTTTGTTAGCCTCTGTTTGCCCAAATAAATCGTAGTTTAAACTAACAATGTACGTGATCAGGATGGTGATTAGGCCTAAAAAGGTAGCTACGCGTAGGTTTGCTCGCAATAGATTTCCGCATTCCGTTTTGTCTCCTTCAGCCACGGCTTTGGAAATCATGGGCGATACAATCTGTATACAGATGATACCGATAATCGCAATGGTAAAAAATATGGATTGAGCCATTCCTGCAGCTCCTAGGCTTTCGGCGGCACCGGTGGACATTTGGCCTACTTGAATGGTGTCGGCTAGACCCATTAACATAACGCCCAATTCCCCTACCACGATGGGTAAGGCTAATTGGACGGTCTGTTTTATTTTAGAAAGAAGGGACATTAGATACGTACGATTTCTGCGCCGATGGCGTTAAGACGCGTATCAATGTTTTGGTAACCACGGTCGATTTGCTCGATGTTATCGATGATGGATGTTCCATTCGCAGACATCGCAGCGATTAAAAGAGAAACACCCGCACGAATATCAGGAGATGACATGCGGATTCCTTTTAAGGTTTGCTTGCGGTCGAAACCAACAACCGTAGCACGGTGTGGGTCGCAAAGGATGATTTGTGCACCCATTTCGATCAAACGGTCAACGAAGAATAGACGGGATTCGAACATTTTTTGGTGGATTAAGACCGTTCCTTTGGCCTGAATCGCAGTTACTAAAATGATCGATAATAAATCCGGTGTGAAACCTGGCCATGGGTGGTCAGAGATCGTTAACATCGAACCATCGATGAAGTTTTCTAATTCGTAATGTTCCTGAGAAGGGATGAAAATATCGTCTCCACGGAATTCCATTTTGATACCTAATTTCTTGAATACATCTGGAATGATGCCTAGTTCAGGAATTTGGCAGTTCTTAATTGTAATCTCCGATTGTGTCATCACCGCTAAACCGATGAACGAACCGATCTCGATCATATCTGGAAGCATCGTATGCTCCGTTCCGTGTAAAACGTCAACACCTTCGATGATCAACATGTTCGAACCGATACCGGAGATTTTCGCCCCCATGCGGTTTAACATCTTGCTCAATTGCTGTAAATAAGGCTCGCAAGCGGCATTGTAGATGGTTGTTTTACCTTTCGCTAAAACAGCTGCCATCAAAATATTCGCTGTTCCAGTTACCGATGCCTCATCTAAAAGCATGTAAGCACCTTGCAATTCAGACGCATCCACTTCGTAGATTCCGCCATCCTCTGGGCTATAGTTGAACTTCGCACCTAGCTTCATGAAGCCAAAGAAGTGCGTATCCAATCTTCTACGGCCAATTTTATCTCCACCCGGTGAAGGAATACGTCCTTTCTTGAAGCGGGCTAATGTAGGTCCTAAAAGCATCACTGAACCACGAAGTGCAGCTGCTTTTTTCTTGTAAGTTTCTGATTCTAAGTAATCAATATTGACTTGTGAGGCATCGAATTCAATGCTTGACTCGGATAAACGACGCATACTCACGCCCATATCGCCTAATAAATCAATTAGTTGATTTACGTCGCGAATGTTCGGGATATTGTGGATGGTTACAGGCTCTGCTGTTAAAACCACGGCACACAAGATCTGTAATGCTTCGTTCTTTGCTCCTTGAGGAGTAATTTCTCCTTTTAAACGGCGGCCACCGGTTACTTTAAATGATGCCATAAATGATTACTTATTTTTACGGAAATTGTTATTTCGGTTGTTGTTATTATTTCTGAAGTTGTTCTTCCGGTAATTATTGTTCCGGTTATTGTTGTTGCTATTCGGGTATTCCGGTGCGTTATAGGCGTTTCTTGCGTTATTTGCTACCTTGGCGTGACCTAAACCTTCTTGAGATAATTCGTCCACGATGGTGCCTAATAGGTTTTCGGACATCTCTTTGATGTTCTGCCAAATCACGGCATCATCCACAGACTCCTTGTTCCAGGTCACATAGAAACCCTTCATTAAGCGGGCGATGTAGGCCACTAAAATCTTTTTGTCTTCTACTTTTTCTTCTGCGATGGCACGAAGAATTAGTAATTCTACGTTACGGCCATAATGCTTAAAACGTAGGTTATGTTGGTTATAAGCCACTTTACGAGGGGCTTTACCTAAAGATTCTGGAGAAGGAGGAGGGAATGGGCCTTGCACATTCAATTCGAAATTCGACATGATGTATAAATCATCCCATAATTTTTTCGAATAGTCTTGGCTATTATCCTTCATATTCGGGTGAATTTGTTTCATCACCTCGACCATCAAAAACGCGTATTTTGTCCTTTGCTCTTCATCCGCAATGGTCAAAATGTAATTCACTAATTTTTGAACACTTGATCCGTATTCTTTCATATTTTGTTGCTCTTAAAGCATTAAATTCAATAATAAGCGAGGTAAAGCGATGATTAAAAATACGATGATTGCCCAAATAGCCATCATCAATACCGCTCCAGCCGCATAATCTTTGGCCTTCTTCGCTAACTCATTCTGTTCCGGAGAAACTAAATCCGTGATTCGTTCTAAAGCAGAGTTAAACAATTCAGCCACCCAAACACCAGCCACAGCCAGCGAAATCCAAATCCACTCAGATCCAGTAAATCCAAGTCTAAAACCCACATAAATAACCACAACCGTACTCACCGCATGGAACTTCGCATTGCGTTCCTGCTTGATAAGATCAATAATGCCGTTAATTGCGTGCTTTAAACCAAACATCTTAAAATTCAGCCGTCTTAGGTGTACGAGGGAATGGAATTACGTCACGAATATTGCTCATACCTGTCACAAATAACACTAAACGCTCAAATCCAAGTCCAAAACCAGCGTGTGGCGCTGAACCAAATTGACGTGTTTCTAAGTACCACCAGATCGATTCTTCTTCGATACCTACCTCTTTCGTGCGTTGCAAAAGCTTCGCGTAATCGTCTTCTCTTTGAGATCCACCGATAATTTCACCAATGCCCGGGAATAAAACGTCCATCGCACGAACCGTTTTCCCGTCCTCATCTAACTTCATGTAGAACGCTTTGATGTCTTTCGGGTAGTTCGTTAGAATAACTGGTTTTTTGAAGTGCTTCTCCACTAAATAACGCTCATGCTCTGACTGAAGGTCGATTCCCCATTCTACTGGATAAACGAATTTGCCATTTTTGTGCGCCTTCGAATTCAATAAAATGTCGATAGCCTCGGTATAAGTTAAGCGTTCGAATTCATTTTCTGTCACGAAACGTAACTTCTCAGACAAGGTCATTTCTGACTGCTCTTCCTTCTTTTTATTCTTTTCTTCTTCGATTAAGCGCTTCTCTAGGAAGGCGATATCGTCAGCGCAATTATCTAAAGCGTATTTGATACAGAATTTAGTGAAGTCCTCCGCTAAATTCATATTATCAGCTAGTTCATAAAAAGCGACCTCAGGCTCGATCATCCAGAACTCAGCTAAGTGACGAGTTGTGTTTGAATTTTCTGCACGGAAAGTAGGGCCGAAGGTATAGACTTTGGACAATGCCATCGCTCCTAATTCTCCCTCTAACTGTCCTGAAACGGTTAAATTCGTTTCTTTTCCAAAGAAATCTTCCTTGTAATCTACCTTGCCTTCTTCCGTTAATGGAGGATTAATTGGGTCCAAAGTCGTCACACGGAACATCTCTCCAGCTCCTTCCGCATCCGATCCCGTGATGATAGGCGTGTGCAAATAGAAGAAACCGTTGTTGTTGAAATAGGTATGAATTGCATACGCCAATGCGTGGCGAATACGTAAAATCGCAGAGAAAGTATTCGTACGTGGGCGTAAATGCGCAATCTCACGTAAGAACTCTAATGAGTGCTTCTTAGGCTGTAAAGGGTATTTTTCTGGATCCGCAGTTCCATATACTTCGATGGAAACCACTTCAACTTCTACCGATTGTCCTTGACCTTGAGAGGCAATTAATTTACCCGTCACGGCGATGCAAGAACCAGTCGTCACTAATTTCAAGGTTTCTTCAGAAACAGTTCCCTCAGAAACTACGGCTTGGATATTATGAATGGTCGACCCATCATTGATGGCGATAAAAGCGACAGAGGAGGATACTCTTTTTGTACGCACCCAACCTTTCACGACGATGCTTTGCTGCGTGGGTGTTAAACCTAGTATTTCTTTGATTTGCATAAATGACTCGGGCATTTTAAAAGGAAAAGGCCTCAATAGAGGCAATAACCCTCAAAAATACGGATAAAAAACCGATTTATTTTATTTATTTGTAATTAAAAATCGGCTTATCTTTGGTGTAGATTATACAGACGATGCAGGGATTATCCTTAAAACAGAATCAACAACAGAACCTTTCTCCACAACAGATACAGTATATCAAGTTGTTGCAGATTCCGACGGCTGAATTAGCTGCCAGAATCGAGGAGGAATTAGAAGATAATCCGGCTCTGGAGGAAGGATTAGACCACTCTGCTGAAGATGTCCCACGCGAAACGATAGAGGACTTAGAGCGCGAGGAGATGGAAGTGGGGGATTACCTACAGGATGACTATGCCGGTTACAAGATGGCTGGTGATTCATATGATCCGAATGAGGAGACGCGCGAACGGCCTTTGGCTACCGAATCTAGCACTCAGGAGTATTTATTAAACCAAATCCGTTACGTCGTTCGCACCGAGCGCGAAGAGGTTTTAGCACAACAAATCATCGGTTCTTTAGAGGAGGACGGCTATTTACGCCGAAATATCGAAAGTATCGTGAACGATCTTGCCTTTACGCAGGGCTTTGAAACTGATTATGACGAAGTGGAGCAGGTTTTGTTTAAAGTGCAATCACTTGATCCAGCCGGGATTGCTGCCCGTTCGTTACAAGAATGTTTGTCATTGCAATTACATCGCAAGGAATCGGATACACCAGCTCATACATTAGCCATTCGCTTAATTGATGATTTTTTTGAGGAGTTTTCCAAAAAGCATTTTAGTGTTTTACTCACAAAATTAGCCATCACCGAAGAGGAGCTTAAAAAGGCGATGCAAGTCATCACCCATTTGAATCCCAAACCAGGTGGGGGAGACGATGCACCCATCGCCCCTTATTTGCAGCCTGATTTCATCATTACAAATCAAAACGGAAAGATTGAAATCAAGATCAACGGCAAAAATGCCCCAGAACTTCGCGTTTCCAAGGCCTTCCAAGAAATGCTCCAGACCTATGATAAAGGCGATAAGCAGCAAAAGGATATTAAGGAAGCCGTTACTTTTATCAAGCATAAATTAGATTCTGCTTCTTGGTTCATCTCTGCCATTCAGCAGCGCCAGGGTACTTTGATGAAGACGATGGAAAGTATTGTCGCCAAACAATTTGATTTTTTTAGCACCGGGGACGAAGCAGTTTTGAAACCAATGAAGATGAAGGAAATCGCGGCGATGATCGAAATGGATATTTCCACCGTTTCCAGAGTGGTTTCGGCGAAGTCAGTCCAAACTGATTTTGGCATTTATCCCCTAAAATACTTCTTCTCAGAAGGCATCACCCATGAATCCGGCGAAGACTTCTCCACTCGTGAAGTGAAAAATATCTTACGCGAAATCATTGAGCAAGAACCTAGCTCGGAACCCCATTCAGATGAGGATTTAGAGCAATTATTACTTGAACGCGGATTCGTCGTGAAACGAAGAACGGTGGCTAAATACCGCGATCAATTGGGTATTCCAGTGGCGAGGTTAAGGAAACACCTCTAAGAATGGTGAATGGCATTTACAATGGTGAATGGCATTTACAATGGTGA
>JBMSJH010000116.1:0-6795 GCA_049418705.1 Aquirufa sp. | reverse complement strand
CGCGGACTTTCACTTGGACTTTATCTCCAAAAGTGAAGACACGTCCATTTGATTTCCCAACGATGCGGTAATTGTTTTTATCTAAATCGTAGAAGTCATCATTCAAGTCGACCATGCGAACAAGGCCTTCGCAAGACGTATCTCCGATTTCAACGAAGATCCCGAATTCGGTTACACCCGTGATGATACCGTCGAAAACTTGAGGCTCGTGCAAGCTCATGTATTCGACTTGCTTGTATTTGATGGAAGCGCGTTCTGCATCAGACGCTAGTTTTTCACGATCAGAGCTGTGCTTACATTGAATTTCTAAAGGAGCACGTTCCGCTGGAGCGCCGCCGTCTAAATAATGTTGCACCAAGCGATGCGTCATCACGTCTGGGTAACGGCGTATTGGGCTGGTGAAGTGCGAATAGAATGGGAATGCCAAGCCGAAGTGACCGACAGGATCGGTGCTGTAACGGGCTTTGGACATCGTACGAACCGCTAAACTCTGCAAAACGTGCTCCTCGCCTTTGCCTTCGATGTTCTCCATCAAGGCATTGAATGACTTGCTGACGTGCTGCGGGTCTGTCGTAACTTGGTAGCCGAATTTCTTCGCGAAAGACGAGAATACCTGCAATTTTTCCGGGTCTGGTGCTTCGTGAATACGGTACACCATCGTGTTTTTAGGCTCGTCTTTTTTGTTGTTGAAGACGAATTCCGCGACTCTTTTGTTTGCCAAAAGCATGAACTCCTCAATCAACTTATGTGCATCCTTGCGAATACGAGGGTATACTCCGATTGGCTTTCCATCTTCGTCTAGTTCAAAGCGAACTTCGGCTGTTTCAAAGTTCACAGAACCATGTTCGAAACGGCGCGCTCGGTAACTTTTAGCAATGCGATTCAAATCCCGAATGACCGGCACTAAGGCATCGTCTGAATCATTTTCAATCAACTCTTGTGCCTGCTCGTAAGCGAAACGGCGGTCAGAATGAATGACCGTACGACCAAACCATTCCTTCACAATCGTGTCTTTCGCGTCTAATTCAAAAACGGCGGAGAAGGTTAATTTATCTTCGTTTGGACGAAGGGAACAAAGTCCGTTCGATAGCTTTTCTGGCAACATGGGAACCACGCGATCCACTAAATAAACCGAGGTGGCGCGCTTGTAGGCTTCGATATCGAGTACCGATCCTGGTTTCACATAGTGAGAAACGTCAGCGATGTGGACACCGATTTCGGTGTTGCCGTTCTTTAGTTTTTGGTAAGAAATCGCATCGTCAAAATCTTTCGCATCGACCGGATCGATCGTAAACGTTAAGACGTTTCGCATGTCCTTGCGCTTCTTGATTTCAGTGGCAGGAATCTGTACTAAGATCGAGGCAGCGGCCTTTTCTACTTCTTCTGGGAAGTCGTAAGGTAAACCGTACTCGGCTAAAATCGAGTGCATTTCAGTGTCGTTCTCTCCTGCTTTTCCGAGGACTTTCGTAACGCGGCCTTCGGCTTTTTTCCCGTCAGAACCCCAACGAGTCACTTCGACGATGACTTTGTCTAAGTGCTTTGCGTCCTTGATTTCGAACTTAGGCAAGTAGACATCTTCGTAGATTTTCTTCGAATCTGGGATTAAAAAGGAATAGTGTGGAGTTACCTGAATGACACCGACTAATTCTGCGGAACGACGTTCCAATATCTGTACGACCTCTCCTTCCGGGCGGTCATTTTTTCTCTTTTCTGAAGGTCTGCGAGCTTGGACGATGACTTTGTCCCCGTCTTTGGCATTATTCAAATCCCCTGTCGCCACCCAAATATCCTTCGCTCCATCCTCCGGAATCACAAAGGCAAAACGCGCATTCACGTGATCTACACGACCCGTTACCTGGAAAGATTCGTTGTCAAAACGCACGTTTCCCTCCTCATTCTTAATCAAGCGGTTTTCTGCAATCAATTTCGCGACTAAATCCGAATAAATCTCCTTCGTCTTGCGATCGCGAATGGCAAAAGCTTTGTGTAATTGGTTCAGTGAATACGAACGGTAATCGTTCAATTCAAAAAACTCCAAAATCTCAGCCTTCAAGCCGCTCAAAAATTTCAGTTCCTTAGGGGAAGCCATGGTATTTCAATTCTAATTATCCCGCAAGGTACACATTATTGATTTCTTAATTCCTAATTCGGCATTGTATTGCTATCTTTGAGCTTGTTTTTCAGCCATTTCAGATGAACCGTTCCCGCATTGCGCTCTTTTTACTGCTCGTTTTCGCCCTCACCGGCGCTTACTTTGTTTGGAAGCCAGCGGCGGAGGTGCCAGCGGCGGAAGTGAACATCGTAGAGACGCCAGATTTCAAGGCGGATTCAGCTTATGCTTTTATTGAGAAACAAGTGCAATTCGGGCCTCGCGTTCCGGGTTCTGAGGCAAGTCAAAATACCCTGAAGTTTTTAGTGGCCAAATTAAAGTCTTACGGCTGGACCGTAACAGAGCAGCCTTTCACGGCTTTTCGCTACGACGGCAAGAAATTACAAGGCACCAATATCATCGCTCAATTTCAACCGGCGATCGCTAAACGCATTTTATTGTCTTCGCACTGGGACGCTCGTAGTATCGCGGATAAAGATTAGGTGCTTAAAAACGAGCCGATCGATGATGCAAATGATGGCGCAATTGGCGTGGGCGTCCTTTTAGAAATAGCACGCAAACTACACGAGACCAAGAATAAGCCTGCAGTGGGCGTAGACATCGTTTTGTTTGATTTAGAAGATCACGGGGAACCGGAAGATTATACGGGAGAGCACAAACCCAACAGCTGGGCATTAGGTTCTCAGCACTGGGCAGCGAATTTAGTTCCTGCGAATTACCGTCCATACTATGGTATTCTATTAGATATGGTAGGCGGAAAAGGCGCGATGTTCCCGCATGAAGGGACTTCGATGCAATATGCTCCGGGAATTGTTCGCTCGGTTTGGGCGACGGCGGCGGATTTAGGGTATAGTAATTTATTTGTGGATCAGGATGCATTCGGGATTTCGGATGATCACACGGCGGTGAATGAGATCGCAAAGATTCAAATGATTGATATGATTGATTTGCGGGCAGTGAATGGCGGCTTTGAGTTTGGCAGCTTTCACCATACGCATGCAGATAATTTAGCAAACATCGACAAATCGACCCTCAAGGCGGTGGGTCAAACACTTTTACAGGTTCTATACCGAGAATAATCCATGGAAGAAACACAATTGCAACAGGTTCATTTAAATGACCTTCACGTATCTCTAGGCGCTAAAATGGTGCCCTTTGCTGGCTTTAACATGCCCGTATTGTACACAAACTTGATCGAAGAGCACTTAGCGGTGCGCAATTCGGTGGGTGTTTTCGACGTGAGCCACATGGGTGAATTCTTCCTAAAAGGAGATCGCGTGTTAGATTTCATTCAATACGTGACTTCGAACGATGCGTCTAAATTAGTGGACGGGAAGGTTCAATATAGCTGTTTCCCGAATGCGGATGGAGGTATCGTGGATGACTTGTTAGTGTACCGTGTGAACGAAAAAGAATACATCTTGGTCGTGAATGCGTCGAATATTGAGAAAGATTGGAACTGGATTTCTTCCCACAATACCTTCGGGGTGGAGATGGTAAATCGCAGTGACGAATATAGTTTATTGGCGGTGCAGGGGCCTAAGGCGATTTTGGCACTACAAAAATTAACGTCTGTTACGCTAGCGGACATGCCGTATTATACCTTCAAAATAGGTGAAATGGCTGGATTCTCCGACATTATCATCTCGAATACGGGTTATACGGGTGCCGGCGGATTCGAAATCTACGTGAAAAACGAGAATGCCTTAGCTATGTGGAATGCGATCTTCGAGGCAGGTGCAGAATTCGATATCAAACCTATCGGATTAGGCGCGCGCGACACACTTCGCACAGAAAAAGGCTATTGCTTGTACGGTCACGACATCGATGATACGACGTCTCCGATCGAGGCTGGCTTAGGCTGGATCACCTCATTCAACAAGGATTTCATCATGAAAGACCACCACGCTGCAATCAAGGCGAACGGTCCTTCGAAAAAATTAGTCGGCTTCGAAATGATCGACCGCGGAATCCCTCGTCAACACTACCCGATTTTGAATGCTGCGGGCGAGACAATTGGTGAGGTGACTTCTGGAACTCAATCGCCGTCCCTTTCCAAAGGAATCGGAATGGGTTACGTGAGCACAAAACACGTGGGCTCTGAGATCTTTATTTCGATCCGCGACAAAGCGGTGAAAGCCGAAATCGTTAAATTACCTTTCTTATAAAATGAAGAAAATCGACGTCTGTTTATCGCCGGACTTGATCCATTTATATGATTTATCCTCCGTAGCGGTGGTTGTGGTGGATATTTTCAGAGCGACCTCTTGTATGGTGACCGCTTTTGCTAGCGGTGCTTCGGAGATTGTACCGGTAGAAGAAGTCGAACTTTGCCAGGAATACGGCGCTCGAGGTTATTTGACGGCAGCAGAACGCAACGGGATTACCCCAGCAGGTTTTGACTTCGACAATTCTCCTTTTTCCTATCAAGTTGAGAAGGTGAAGGGCGCCAAAATCTGCGTGACTACCACCAACGGTACGGTCGCTATTCGCCGTTCGAGCTCTGCTCCTGCGGTGTATGTAGGTGCCTTTTTAAACATTTCCAGAATAGCTTCCGCTTTAAAAGAGTGGAACGGAAACGCCCTAGTCGTTTGCGCAGGTTGGAAAGGCAAACCTAATTTAGAAGACACACTTTTCGCCGGGGCCTTAATTGATGCTTTAACGGGCGAATATGAGGTGGCGGATGATGCGGCTTTAATAGCCTGGAAACAATATAATGTAGCTTCGAATGACCTCTTAACGGCGGTAAAAAATTCCTCTCACGTGAATCGTTTACTTGGCCTGGGCATCGAAAAAGATATCGCATTTTGCCTTGAATTTGATCGGTATTCTGTCCTTCCAAAACTAGAAGGAGATGCCCTACGATTAGTATGATTTTATATAGCACCGAACACAAAAGTCCCAATGTAAGCCTAGAAGAGGCTATTTTCCGCGGTCTTCCCCCGGACAATGGCTTGTATATGCCTACTTCCATCCAACCTTTACCGGCTTCGTTTTTCGAGACGATCCAAGACCGCACATTGCCAGAAATTGCGATCGCTGTTTGTGAGAATTTGCTCGGAGATAGTTTAAACTCTGCGGAAATTAAGCAAATCATCGACCAATCGATGACCTTCGAGGCGCCTATCGTTTCCTTGGAGCCTGGGGTGGAGGTGTTGGAATTATTCCACGGGCCATCGATGGCCTTTAAGGACTTTGGTGCGCGTTTTATGGCGGCCATCATGTCGCATTATTTAGTTAAGTCGAAGCGCGAGATCCGTATTTTAGTGGCCACTTCAGGTGACACGGGTGGAGCTGTTGCGCAAGGCTTTTATAATACGCCAGGCATTAGCGTGACGATTTTATATCCGACCGGCAAGGTGTCCGATATTCAGGAAAAGCAATTGACGACCTTGGGTGGAAATGTGACGGCGCTAGAGATTGATGGCACTTTTGATGATTGCCAAAGATTGGTCAAGCAAGCCTTCCTCGACGACGAATTACGTTCTGCTTTCGATTTAGCTTCTGCGAATTCCATCAATATTTCCCGCTTAATTCCTCAGTCCTTCTACTATTTCGCGGCCTATGCGCAAGCGAAAAAGAAGGGATTAACAGCCCCTATCGTATTTAGTGTGCCCTCTGGGAATTTTGGCAATCTTAGTGCTGGATTAATGGCCTTTAAAATGGGCTTACCGGTTCAGGCATTTGTTGCGTCATGTAATGAAAACCACCCGGTAGCAGACTATTTGCGTTCTGGAGAATATAAACCAGTAGCTTCTGTCGAAACCTTATCGAATGCGATGGACGTAGGTAGCCCATCCAACTTCATCCGTATGCGTTTGCTAGCGGGAGATGAGTGGTCAGCCGTTCGCGAAACCGTGAAGGGCTATTTTACAGATGATCAGAAAACGCAGGAAATCATGTCTGATGTGTATGCCCGCACCGGATACGTAATGTGTCCGCATACGGCAGTGGGATATGATGGCTTGCAACAATACAAAGCTGAATATCCGGGTGATGTGACGGGAATCGTCTTATCGACGGCACATTATGCGAAATTCTTGCCTACGGTGGAGGGGACTTTGGGTGTTTCGGTACCTGTTCCTGCGCGTTTAGCAGAGCTTTTAGATAAAACAAAAAAGTCCATCCCCATGGGGACGGACTTTGAAGGATTCAAGGCTTATTTATTACAATAAAGCCTTGAATTTATCTTTTTCTTGGTAAGCAATAATCGCTGACAATACGGTCAATGCGATACCCACTCCCGGTTGATGCGCTAAGCACAATTCAAACAACAAGATGTTAACCGTGATAGGCGCTAAAATCGTCAATCCGAGTGCTCTTTTGCCTGGGAATAAGATCAAGGCTCCACCTACTACTTCTAATACTTTAATTACTTTCAAAATTCCTGAGCTAAATAATACGCCCATGAATGTTCCTGCCTCACCAGTCATCGGTGGCTGAGCAACGAAATTAAAGAAGAAGTTCAATCCTCCGAAAAGAAATAAGGCTCCTACAAGAACTGAGGGCAATAAATCGAGTACTTTTTTCATACAATAGCTTTTTGGTTATGGGTAAATTTATAATTTTTAATTAAATGATGCAAAATCTAAGGCCCGTAATTGCAAAGTTCGATTCCCAAGGTATTCATTTACTTCCAGGTGATACACCAGCTGAATAGGCAATCGCTGCTCATATGCGGCACA
>JBMSJH010000115.1:0-6831 GCA_049418705.1 Aquirufa sp. | reverse complement strand
AGATGGGAAAGGGAATTTCACTTTGAAAGGGAATTATCCGAACATCAAATACATGGTGGAACTGATGGCTATTTCGAAAGATATGGAGGCCAAAGTCCGCAAGTGGAACCAAGAAATCCAAGTCGATCCGAAGCAAGAAAAAAGAATTCAAGCAGAGTTTACGCAAGCTCAAGCTACTAGCACGGCTAAGATTAAAGAGTTAATTCCGCAAATGGGAAGCCATTTAGTGGCCCTTTGGGCGACTAACTTTTTGCCTGCTGAAAAGGAGATGGCTTCGCTAGAAGATATTGCCAATCGATTAGCCAAGGCAAGACCGAATCATCCTCAGGTGAAACAATTCGTGGCTAATCTGCAGCGACTGCAAGGAGTAAATGAGGGAGCTATGGCTCCTGAAATTAATTTGGCGACCCCTGAGGGGCCTAATTTAGCCTTGAGTTCCTTGCGAGGGAAATATGTGTTGATTGATTTTTGGGCGAGTTGGTGTGGTCCATGCCGCCGGGAGAACCCAAACGTAGTAAAAACCTATGCCGCCTATAAAGACAAGGGATTTGAGATTTATGGGGTGAGTTTAGATCAAGATCGGGAGGCCTGGTTGAAGGCCATCGAGAAAGACCAATTGGTTTGGAAACATGTATCAGATTTGAAATATTGGAGCTCAGCTGGAGCACAGGCTTACCAAGTGAATTCAATTCCACAGACGTTTCTTTTAGATAAAGAGGGGCGTATTTTGGCAAAAGGACTTAGAGGGGCGGCTTTGGATCAGTATTTAGCACAACTATTTAAAGATAAATAAGATGAAAATAGCCATCATTGGTTGTGGAAACATGGGAATGGCCTTCGCTAATTCCTTTATTCAATACAATTTAGTTGCGAATGAGGAGTTAATTCTCATCGAGAAAAACAAAGAGCGTGGGGATATTTTGCAAGAGCAAAAGGCCGGAATTGTGGTGGATACGATCTCAGAAAAGGTTTCCACCGTGGATTTGATCATTCTTTCCGTTAAACCACAGGATTATCCTTCCGTTTCAGCAGAACTTGCTCGGTTCATTCAACCGAATCAAATCGTACTTTCCATTATGGCGGGTATTCCTATTGCGAATATTCAAGCTAGTTTATCTCATGATTTAGTCGTTCGTGCGATGCCTAATACTCCGGCCCTTTTAGGGATGGGGATGACGGCTTTTGCGGCTGCTTCAGCTGTAGGCATGTCCGATATTCGGAAAGTGGAGAACCTTATTAATTCAACGGGTCGTGCGGTATTTTTAGAAGAGGAGAGTTTATTGGATGCGGTGACAGGTTTAAGTGGGAGTGGGCCAGCTTATTTCTTTTATCTGATTAAAGCGATGATTGATGCGGGGGTGAAGATGGGTTTTGAGCCCGCTATGGCCTCTTTATTAGTTAAGCAAACGATGCTAGGATCCTATCATTTGATGCAAACGAGTGATAAGACTTTGGATGAATTGATTCAGGCTGTGGCTTCTAAAGGAGGAACGACTGAAGCTGCCTTGAAGACTTTCCAAGAAAGCGCGGTAGCGGAAGGTTTGCAGAAGGGAATAATTGCCGCCAAAGATCGGGCAAAAGAATTAGCCAATTAATTGACTGATATCCGTGTCGTTGAATTGGCGACTGATGATTTCTCCATTCGGAGAATAGGTTGGATTCGTGCTAGCGAATAATTGTTCAACTAAGGCTGACATCTCCTCTGATTGTAATTTCTTCGCTTGGTATCGCATAGCGGCCCGGTTTGCTAAGATGCGGGCGATTTTTTCGGAATGGTTTTGGCCTAAATCCGACGCCTCATTCTTCACTTGCTCTAAAATTCCTTCGAGTAAATTTTGGCCATCTTCCTCGCCTATTCCAGCGGGAACTCCTTGGATCCAATATTTTTCCTCAGCATCCTTCGTTAAGCCAAAACCTAAATCGGTGATGTCTCCCAGAATTTCTTCCACTAAAACGGCATCCGCAGGATTAATGCGTAGAATCTGAGGGAACAACAGTTGTTGCGACACCCCATTCTTCTTGACTAAATTCTCAGAGAATTGATCGAATAAAATGCGCTGATAAGCCTTTTTCTGATCGATTAAGAGCATTCCGCCGGAGAGAGTCACGACTAAATACTTGTTCAAAATTTGAATGACCTGGAAATTCGAATGGACTGAACTCTCCGAATTCCAATTATTCGCTTTGCTTTGAATCGTCGTGGCAGACTCAGTAAACAAGTTTGCTGCTGGATCTGCGACCGTTTGGCGCTCAAAGGCTTCAATATTGTCATTTAAGCCCTCGTATAACTTCTTCCAAGCATCTTGAACAGGTCGTGGCGAATTCGTCCCTGAAAACGAAGAAATCGAACCCGTAGATGCCGGAGCCCCACCAGGATTTCTGAAATTCACATTCGCATCAAAATCGAGCGATGGAATCAAATGGTTCAAACTAAGTGTCTTGCGAATCGCCGCTTGCAAAATGGCATAGATGGATCGCTCGTCATCAAACTTGATCTCGGTCTTCGTCGGATGCACATTGATATCAATGTGGGCTGGATCGATGGTTAAGAACAACACATAAAAAGGGAAGGTCCCTTCCGGCACTAAGCGCTCGTAAGCGCTCATCACCGCGTGGTGCAAATACGAACTCTTGATAAAGCGATTATTCACAAAGAAGAATTGCTCCCCTCTGGTCTTTTTCGCATATTCTGGGCGGCCTACATAGCCTTTAATGCTGACGTAGTTCGTGTTTTCCTCACAAGCCGCTAACTGTTCGCGGTAACTTTTGCCAAATAAATCCACAATCCGCTTCCCTAATTTCTCTACAGGTAGGGAATAGGTTTCTTGCTCGTTTTGGATGAGTGAAAACTTGATCTCCGGATTTGCTAGCGCAATGCGTTGGAACTCGTCTAAAATATGACGCATTTCCACCGGATTGGATTTTAAGAAGTTACGGCGTGCAGGAATATTGTAGAAGAGGTTTTTGACTAAGATCGACGTGCCTTTAGGTGCCGCTATCTGTTCATTCTCTTTTAGCACGGAGGCTTCCATGCGCAATAAACTACCTAATTCATCCTCCTCCCGCTTGGTCTTTAATTCGACCTGGGCTACAGAGGCAATCGAAGCTAAGGCTTCACCTCGGAATCCCATCGTACGAATCGCAAACAAATCCTCGGCCTTACTAATCTTCGAAGTGGCATGGCGTTCAAAACACATGATCGCATCCTGAGGAGACATTCCCTTGCCATCGTCGATGACCTGAATACTCACTTTGCCCGCTTCTTTGACGATTAATTGGACAGAACTTGCTCCCGCATCAATCGAGTTTTCCATTAATTCTTTCACTACAGAGGCTGGTCGCTGCACTACCTCGCCCGCCGCAATTTGATTTGCGATGGAATCCGGAAGCATTTTGATCAGATTGTGCATAGAATAAAGGGAAAATGAGGGGACAAAGATACGGGTTTAAACAAAAAAAAGGGAATGTTGCCATTCCCTTTTTTCGTAAGATAGGTAAGGTTGAATTACTTCAATTCAACTTCAGCACCAGCTTCTTCTAAAGATTTCTTCAAACCTTCAGCTTCGTCTTTAGATACACCTTCTTTAACAGCCTTTGGAGCAGCATCAACTACATCCTTAGCTTCTTTCAAACCTAAACCAGTTAAGTCTTTCACTAATTTAACGATAGCTAATTTGTTAGGACCAGCTGACTTTAAGATTACATCAAAAGATGATTTCTCAGCAGCAGCATCACCACCTTCAGCACCGCCACCAGCTGCAGGACCTGCAACCATAACAGCACCAGCAGCAGCTGGCTCGATACCATACTCATCCTTAAGGATAGTAGCTAATTCATTTACTTCTTTTACAGTTAAGTTCACTAATTGTTCAGCGAACGCTTTTAAATCTGCCATTTTTTGAAAATTTAATTGTTAAGAATTAATAATTTATTGGAGTTTTCACTCCGGTAAAACTTGGTAATAATTACTCAGGGCGCTCAGACAAAGTCTTCACGATACCAGCTAATTTCTTCTCGCTGCTTAGTAATGCTGAAACAACATTTTTAGCAGGCGATTGTAATAAGCCAATAACTTCGCCAATCATCTCGTTCTTCGACTTGATGTTCTCAAGTGCAGTTAATTGACCTTCGCCAATGTAAATGCCACCTTCGATAGACGCAGCCTTGAATGCAATTTTATCTTTTCCAGCTTCTTTACGGAAGTCTTTGATCAATTTTGCAGGTACTTTAGCATTTTCAGTTGCGAAAATGATACCTGACATGCCTGTCAAAACTTCTGCATCTAAAGAGGAATAATCCGTTCCAGTCTTAGCTAATGCCTTAGAGATTAACGTGTTCTTGAATATTTTGTATTCAACACCTCTCTGAAAGCAAAGGCTACGGAATTGATTAGCTTCGGCTACAGTTAAACCGGCTGTACTTGCAATGTAGAAGTACGGAGTTGCCGCGAACTTTTCGCTCAACTCATCAATAATCTGATTTTTTTCTTCTCTTGTCATGATTACAATCCAGCTACAGTTCCCTTATCAATAATGATACCCGGAGACATCGTTGAAGATAAGTTGATCGATTTAACATAAGTTCCTTTCGCAGATGACGGCTTTAACTTAATCAACGTATTGATTACTTCTAAAGCGTTATCTACAATTTTATCAGCTCCAAAGCTCACCTTACCAATAGAGGTATGGATGATACCAGTTTTATCAACTTTAAAGTCAATTTTACCAGCTTTTACTTCGTTTACTGCTTTTCCTACTTCCAAAGTTACAGTACCTGACTTTGGATTAGGCATCAGACCGCGAGGTCCTAAAACACGTCCCAAACGGCCTAATTTTGCCATCACAGTCGGCATAGTAATGATTACGTCGATATCGGTCCAGCCGCTCTCGATTTTTGCAATGTAATCATCTAATCCTACGTGATCAGCACCGGCTGCTTTTGCCTCCTCTGCTTTATCGGGTGTACAAAGTACTAATACTCGTACATCTTTCCCGGTTCCGTGAGGTAGGGCAACCACGCCACGAACCATTTGGTCTGCTTTGCGGGGATCTACTCCTAAGCGAACATCAATATCCACTGAGGCATCGAATTTTGTATAAGAAATTTCTTTCAAAATCTCCGCTGCTTTTTCAAGCGAATACGCTTGCGTTGCATCGTATTTTGAAAGGGCTTCCTTTATTTTCTTCGTAAGTTTTGCCATTACCTTTTAATTAAAATGTTTATTTCTGATGGTTAAATCAGAACGGTTTATCACCAGAAACAGTAATTCCCATTGATCGAGCCGTTCCAGCAATCATACTCATTGCTGCTTCAACTGTAAAACAGTTTAAATCCGGCATCTTAGTTTCCGCGATAACGCGTACTTGATCCCAAGTTACTGAACCTACCTTTTTCAAGTTAGGTTGAGCTGAACCAGATTTAACCTTCGCTGCTTCCAATAACAAGATTGGTGCAGGAGGTGTTTTTACAACGAAATCAAACGATTTGTCTGCGTAATAAGTAATTAGGACCGGCAATACTACGCCGTTCTTATCTTGAGTTCTTGCATTGAATTGCTTACAGAACTCCATGATATTTAATCCTTTCGAACCTAAGGCAGGACCGATGGGTGGTGAAGGATTGGCTTGGCCACCTTTGCATTGAAGCTTTACGTAGCCAGCTATTTCTTTTGCCATGTTAAAACATCGTTTATTTAGTGAATTTAGAGGTTTATCTGCCAATAAGGGTGGAAGCTTCCTTATCTGATTCCCCTCCGGGTGACCTTTCCGCGTAACAATGACGTTCCGGCCCAATCCCCTCTTGAAATTTTCAAAACAGAGATTGCCGCTTTTTAAACGGACTGCAAAATTAGGGCTTTTATTCTTAAATACAAATACTTACGCAAAAAAAAGTCCTGAATTTTTGTTCAGGACTTTTCAAGCTGCTCGAAGGAGCGATATTTATTTTTCTACTTGAGAGTAGTTTAATTCTAAAGGAGTGTTACGTCCAAAGATCTTAACCATAACGGATAATTTCTTCGTGTTTTCGTGAATCTCTTCAACCGTACCTTCGAAAGTGGCAAACGGGCCATCGATTACGCGAACCGTCTCACCTTTAATAAAGGTAACTGAAGCAAATTCTTCTACCGCAGCAGACTCATCTACTTTACCTAAGATGCGATTTACTTCCGCTTGGTTGATAGGTACAGGTTTCTTAACGATTACTTTCGTTTTCTTCACCTTGCCGCCTTCAACTTTCGTTACTTCTACCTCTTCGTTATTTGCTTGCAAGAAACCAATAACACCTGGTGTGGAAGTTAAGATGTGACTTACCTCACCGGCTAAGTCAGCTTCTACCAAGATATATCCTGGGAATAAGTTTTTCTCGCGAATCACCTTTTTCCCTTTACGGATTTCGTAAATCTTTTCGGTAGGAATTAAAATCTGAGGAACAGAATCTAACACGCCTTGACGCGCTAATTCGTTCTCCATATAGGTCTTTACCTTCTTTTCCTGTCCTGAGATTGCTCTCAACACATACCATTTAGTCTCTGCCATGGTTGTAACCTATTGATTAAAATGAAGTGTAAAATAAATCCAAACCAGATTTGAAGACTAAATCAACCGCACCTACTAATAGAGCGAAGATTAAAGAAGCCACCAAAACTAACACAGAACTCGACTGTAAGTCAGAGAATGCAGGCCATGTAACGTTTTCAGTTACCTCAGTCCATGATTCTTTGATCAATGATGTTGATTTGCTCATAATTTAACCGATATCGGTATTTAATTTACTTAGCACGGGCACAAGGATTCGAACCCTGACCAAAGGTTTTGGAGACCTGCATACTAC
>JBMSJH010000114.1:0-6835 GCA_049418705.1 Aquirufa sp. | reverse complement strand
GCCCTACTAGGTAGGAGAGGGGTAACCAATGTACAAAACAGATGCCTTCCCAAAATGGATCTTTTGTATAATGCAGACCGAAATAAATCAAAACTATCCAATTGCAAATCAAAAAGAACAGGGCTAGATAACCATTTGATTTGTTCAATGAGCTAAAATAGTAAATCAGAAGAAAGGAAGTGAAAATCCCAAACAAAGGGAAAATAATGCCCATACACGATATTATATTGTTTTCAGTCCAAGATAAATAAAATCTACCTATTTCAACTTGTTCCAACTTAGCAAAATGGAACATTCCTAACAACAGGTCGCTTGGGGAAAGTGGGCTGTTTTCCCAATTTTAGGTTTTACAACTTAAACAATTTCTATATGAAAAAATTAGTTCTACTATTGTTATGCGTTTCAAGTATCGCAACTGCTCAATCAACTCTTAAATTAAAATCTGCTACCCCCATTGAAGGAGAGGATGCTGGTTACAGCTTGGAAAATTCACCTAACACGAACTGGATTTTAAAATCCGTCAAAGCTTTAGAATCCCTGGATACGACAGCTTATAAATCTTTTTATGCACCTGAGGTTAAGTTTCACGATAACCAGGAAACTAAAAATTTAACTCAGAATATTGGTTTTTTGATGGCCTTAAAGTCTAATGGTATTTCCGTTAAATTCGAAAGGGTAGCACCTATTTGGGAATACGTTCATAAAACTAAAAATATGTCTTCTACCGATCATTATGTAATCTCTTATCAAAATGCGGTATTGACAAAGGGCGATAAAACAGTGAAGGTTGTAATCAATGCTGTTGATTTAATGAAAGAGGGTAAAATCAAAGAGGAGTGGTTAGTCTATGATACGGCCGGGATATTAAGTCTATTTAACTAGGTTGGATAAAAAGGGGCGAAGGCCCCTTTTTTGATGGATAAGTGGCAGTTGGCAGTAATCAGTGGTCAGTCGTCAGTGGGCGGTGGACAGCCGTCAGTCGCTAGTCACTAGTCGCTAGTCCGGAGGAAATTAGTCCGGAGGTCGCAATTTTTCCTGATATGTATTGATGTAGATGCTTCAAAATCATTTGGCCTGTCAACGATTCAGACCCCGAAATATTAATACATAACCCACGTATCCTTCGACCCACCCCCCTGCGAAGAATTCACAACCAGCGAATCTTTTCTCAAAGCCACACGAGTCAATCCGCCCGGCATTACGTTTACCCCATCTCCATAAAGAATATAAGGACGTAAATCGACGTGACGACCTTCTGCGTGGTCGTCGATGAGACAAGGAACACGAGAAAGAGATATGGTAGGTTGTGCAATGTAGTTTCGTGGATTGATTAGAATTAGGGCTTTGAACTTTTCTTGTTCTTCTTTGGTGGATTTTGGCCCAATTAACATACCATATCCGCCGGCCTCATTCGCTTCTTTTACGACTAATTTTTCGATGTTTTCTAGGACATACTTGCGATCTTCTTCTTCTGAACAAATGTAGGTTTTTACGTTTTGGATGATCGGATCCTCGTTTAAATAGTATTTGATAATGCGTGGAACGTAAGCATAAATCACTTTGTCGTCTGCAACACCTGTTCCAGGGGCGTTTGCGATGGCTACTTTGCCGTTTTTGTAGACTTCGAAAATACCTGGAATACCAATCATGGAGTCAGGATTGAATACGGTAGGATCTAAGAAAGTATCGTCAATACGGCGATAAATGACGTCTACGATTTGGAAACCTTTGGTAGTACGCATTTTTACATAGCCCTCATGAACGACTAAGTCGCGGGCATCCACTAGTTCAACTCCCATTTGTTGGGCTAAATAGGAATGCTCAAAATAGGCGGAATTATAAATACCTGGCGTTAAAACTACTACCGTTGGTTCAGGACGGTCGCTAATGAAACGCAACATCTCTAATAACTTATTTGGGTAGTCAGAGATGGGTCTGATTCGGGTTTTAGCCACCACTTCAGGGAAAGTTTGCTTTAATAGTTCCCGGTTTTCCATCATGTAGGAGACTCCGGATGGACAGCGTAAATTATCCTCAAGAATCATATATTCGCCATCTGCGCCTCGAATTAGGTCGGTTCCGGTGATGTGGATGTAGATATTTTTTGCTGGTTTAATTCCGATGCAGGGTTTTAAAAAGTCTTTGGAGGAATTAATAACCTCTGCAGGAATGATACCGTCTTTGATGATTTTTTGGTCAGAATAGATATCATTTAAGAAAAGATTAAGGGCTGTAATACGTTGGATTAAGCCTTTTTCGATCTTTTCCCATTCGGTAGCATCGACGATTCGGGGAATGATATCTACTGGCATGATGCGCTCAGTGCCCTCGTTTTCTGAATATACGTTGAATGTAATCCCCATGGCCATTAAGGCTCTTTCTGCGGATTGCTGTCTGCGTAGAAATTCTTCTTGCGAAAGTTGTTCTACGCGTTCTTTGAAGTGGTCATATCCGGGACGAACCTTGCCGTCCGCGTCGAACATTTCATCGAAAAAGCCACCTGTGTCGTAGTTGTTGAAGGAAAAATTCATGGTATAGATAGTTAAATGCTTGATATAGATTTAATTTAGAATTTTATTTTTGTTTTGATTTTCCAAACCAGAACAATTTTTAATAATTTCCTGAAATACCCTTTTAATTATTGGAAATTTACCATTTTTTGTCTGAAATTGAAGTCTATGTCGATATCCTCCTTTTATTTTTCAAGTCCTATCGGTTTGCTCCATCTCGAGCTTTCGGATCAAGGATTGAGATCCTGTCGTTTTGTGGAGGAAGTCCTCTTGGATGAAATTCATCATACTGCTGAGGTTCAATCAATTAAATCGATGTTAGCGATTTATTTCGAATCGGGTCTTTGGCAAGATTATCCGACTGATCCTTCAGTAGGTACTCCTTTTCAACAACAGGTTTGGAGTGAATTGCGCAAGATTCCTACCGGTTCTTCGGTGACTTATGCAGAAATTGCACAGCGCTTAAAAATGCCGAAGGCGGCGCAGGCTGTGGGTAATGCAAATGGCCAAAATCCCATCTTACTTTTTAATCCCTGTCATCGGGTAATTGGCGCATCAGGTAAACTGGTTGGGTATAGTGGGGGTCTTTGGCGGAAAGAATGGTTGCTGGCGAAGGAAGGCGCGACTTTATTTTAGCGTATATTTGTGGCTATGGAAAATGATCAAATTGTCGATGTGCTCGAGCTTCTCGTGAAGCTTTGGGATTTACATAACAGCAATGAATTTAAAAGTAAAAATTTAGCTTTTGCTGCGCGTGGATTAGATAAATATCCCGGTTTGATTCATTCCTTGAGTGAACAAGAATTACTAATGATTCCTGGTGTGGGGAAGGTCGTTGTTCAACTAGTACAAGAAGTGGCTTCCACGGGCACCTGCACTGATTTAGAGCAAATTATCGAACAAACACCTGCTGGACTTTTACAACTACTAAAGATTAAAGGTTTAGGTCCTAAAAAAGTAAGAACGATTTGGCAGGAGTTGCAAATTACCGAAATTGATGATCTTTTAGATGCTTGTGAGGATGGTAGATTAGCGAATCTGAAGGGATTTGGCGGGTCTATTGTCGAAAGTGTCAAACTCAATATTCAATTCATTAAATCGAATTCTAGCAAATTACGTATTAATAAGGCAGCGGATTTAGCTGCTGAAATCAAGACACAACTCTCCCAACATTTTAAGCGGGTAGAAATAGCTGGTGAATTAAGACGTAATGCGGAAATTATTTCAAGCCTGGTATTTTTAGTTGAAACGGAGGATTTGTTCGGTGCTTCTGGACTATTACAATCCGTAGAAGGCTTAGAGGAGGATAGGAAGGAGTCTTCTCCTTTCACTTGGAGAGGTGGAATTGTTGGTCATTTGATCCCGGTCGAAATACATTTTGCGAGTCAATCGGAGTTTAATTCCAAATATTTTGGCTTGTCTGCCACCCAGGAGCATTTAAGTCAAGTGCATTTTATGGAGCGATTTGAGGGAAAATCAATCGATTCTGAGCAAGAAATCTATACCAGTCAATCACTGCCTTATATTGAGCCGGAGATGCGAGAAGGCCTTCAAGAATTTGAATGGGCGAAAAACCATGGCCATCAGGCATTGATTCAATATGCTGATTTGCAGGGATGTTTGCACAACCACTCGACCTATTCGGATGGGAAAAATACGCTAGTGGAAATGGCTGAAGCGTGTAGAGCGCATGGATTGTCTTATTTCGGGATTGCAGATCACTCAAAATACGCGGCCTATGCGGGAGGATTGAAGGAAGAGGATGTGCTTAGGCAACATGCCGAGATTGATCAATTGAACTCACAATGGACTGATTTTCAGATTATAAAGGGAATTGAGGCAGATATTTTGCCAGATGGAAATTTGGATTATGATACTGACGTATTGTCTTCCTTTGATTATGTGGTGGCTTCCGTTCATGCAGGATTAGTGATGGACTTGGATAAAGCGATGTCTCGTGTGATAAAAGCCATTGAAAACCCCTATACCTCTATTCTAGGGCATCCCACTGGTAGATTATTGTTAGCTAGACCTGGATTTCCTTTGCAGATGTCGAAGATCCTAGATGCCTGCAAAGCGAATGGGGTATCTATCGAATTGAATGCGAGTCCGTATCGTTTGGATTTGGATTGGCGACATATCTACGAGGCGATGGACAAAGGCCTATTTGTTTCAGTGAATCCGGATGCCCATGCCATTACCGGTATTTCGGATATGGAATGGGGCGTGAAAGTGGGACGAAAAGGAGGCCTTTTGAAAGAGTTGACGTTGAACGCCTTGTCTTTGGCAGAGATTAAAAAATTCTTTTCTAAAAGTTAGGCTTGAGTAAATATTTCGCATAGAAGTCATCGATTACTCGAACGGCTTCGGTAGGAGTATCTACTAATGAAAATAATTCTAAGTCTTCTTCGTGAATATTTCCGTGTCCCACCATTGTCTTTTTAATCCAATCAAGTAAACCTCCCCAATAGTCTTTCCCCACCAATACAACTGGGAAGCGACCTATTTTATGGGTTTGGATTAACGTAAGTGATTCGAACATTTCGTCCAAAGTACCAAAACCGCCCGGCATAATGATAAAGCCCTGTGAATACTTGACGAACATTACTTTGCGCACAAAAAAGAAATCAAAGTTGATGTTTTTATCAGAATCGATGTAAGGATTGGGCTTTTGTTCAAACGGCAATTCGATGTTTAATCCTACACTTCTACCTCTTTCACTTGCCGCTCCTTTATTTCCTGCCTCCATAATTCCAGGGCCACCGCCTGTTATAACGCCATAACCATGTCGCACTAATTTCGCGGCGATTTCTTCCGCTATCTTGTAATAAGGATTATCAGGGCTCGTTCTTGCTGATCCGAAGATAGACACGCAAGGGCCAATTTTGGATAATTTATCAATTCCTTCGACGAATTCGCTCATGATTTTGAAGATTCGCCACGATTCCTCTGATTTAATTTGTGCCCAGGTTTTATCACCAAAAGCCTGCTTGATTTTCTCATCTTCCTCTTTCCAGTTATTCTCCGTCATAATTTTCAAAATTGTTTCCTAAATGTAGGACTAATCCTTTTACCTTTGCAAAAAAATAAATCATAAATTAATGAATGCTCCTTTAAGTTTTGCAGTAGGCGGCGACCACGCTGGTTTTGATTACAAGAATGATTTGATCTCTTTTTTAGAGGCCAAAGGTATCACGGTGAAAGACTGTGGCACCTATTCAGCTGATTCTGTAGACTATCCAGATTTTGCACACCCAGTGGCAGATGCAGTGGAAAAAGGAGAGGTAAGTTTTGGTTTATTATTATGTGGTAGTGCAAATGGGGTAGCTATCACGGCGAATAAGCACCAAGGAATCCGCGCAGGTTTAGCCTGGAATCAGGAGGTAGCTGCCTTAGTTCGTCAACACAATGATGCGAATGTATTGTGTTTACCTGTTCGCTTCATCTCTTTAGAAGAAGCCAAAGCTTGTTTACAGGTATTTTTAGATACCCCTTTTGAGGGAGGTCGTCACCAAGGCCGCGTGAACAAGATTTCTTGTTGTTAAGCTATTTTTTACGGTAAAGTTTAGGACTTACTAACACGTATTGTTGCGTGATAGATGGAAGGTGTTGCCCTATTTTTGGGAAATAACCTTCAGAATCGTAAATATAGGTGGGTTGATCCTTGGCGAAATATTCCTGGACCGTGATGACGTTTTTATAGGAATTCAGTTGACTTAATAAAGGTTTAGCTAATTCCCAGTTCACAAATGGCCCAGCCATTTCATTGTGCAAGTATTCGTCTATCTCAGGACCTAATACAAGTAATTTTTGCCCACTAATGGATAATAAAGGTTTCTGTTTAATCGTCATTTCACCTTCCTTGTAATCTTGTTTTGCCAGAATAAATACCGAGACAACTAGTAGTACAAACACGAGTTCCTTCTGCCAATTCTTCTTGATCACATAGAAGATATTTAATCCAAAATAGGCCAAAGGAGGCAATAAAATCACGAAGTTGATGCGATGAAAGGAAGGAAAATTAGCCATAGAAAGAAAGCTAAAGAAAAACCAGATAATGGTCGTCTGCTGTGCTTTCTGGGCATGTGCTCTAATTTTGGGATTCCCCACCACTTTATATAATCCCCAAATGCCTAACAAGAAGGCTGGGGCGAAGGTCAGCAATACTCGCTTGCTTTCTTCCCAAGAAATCAGCTGAAAGGTGAAGACCGATTGGCGGTAAACCTGCCACAAATAGGGGAGGTTTCCGCGGAAAGAAAAGACTAAACTTGTAATGGTGATGACAAATAGATAGCCGATTACTACGAGAATAATTTGTCGAATGC
>JBMSJH010000113.1:0-6856 GCA_049418705.1 Aquirufa sp. | reverse complement strand
GATGATTCCGGGTAATACACCTAACACACCTACTTCATCGCAGGCAGGAATTTCCTGTGGGCTCGGTTCGACCGGGAATAAATTCTTATAGGATGGACCTGACGGAGTAAACACCGCAAACTGACCTTCCCAAGCGTGAATCGCGCCGTAGACAAAAGGCTTACTCCATTCCACACAGGTATCATTTATCAAATAACGTGTTTTGAAATTATCGGTGCAATCGATGATTAAATCGTGCTGTGCGATATAGGTCGCAGCATTTTCTGATGTTAGATTCTCCGCGATTCCCTTAATTTTTATAGTCGGATTCAACGCTAGCAATGCCTCCGCGGCCTTAAAAGCCTTCGAAACACCCACGTCCTCCGTGCGATAAAGCACTTGACGCGCTAGATTAGATAATTCGATGATGTCCGCATCCAGAATCGTGATCTTCCCCACTCCAGCCGCAGCTAGAAAAGGTAATGCGCCACAGCCCAAGCCACCTGCTCCTACTACAAGAATAGACGCGTTCTTTAGCGCCATCTGCTGGGCTTTGCGCCATTCCGGCAGATTGAGCTGCTTGCGGTAACGTTCGAATTCTAAATCGCTTAACATGGTAGGTACAAATAAAAAAAGCCTTCCTGAATTTCAGGAAGGCTAATTTCGATAATTATTTTGAAAACTAAACGCTTAATGTACCCTTACGAGCAGCAGCGATTAAAGTTTTTTCGAAACCGTTCTTGTTGATTGTGCGAATTGCTTTCGCTGAAACCTTCATACGAACCCAAACACCTTCAGACTCTAAGAAGAATTTCTTCGTTTGTAAGTTCGGGTAAAACTTACGCTTAGTCTTGTTATTAGCGTGAGAAACGTTGTTTCCTACTTGAGTTTTGCGTCCTGTAATTTGACAAACCTTTGCCATAGTATCTTTTATTTAATATTGTTCTTTCCTAAAGGGATTGCAAAATTAGAAAATATTTTGAAATAACCCAAACCTCATTCGAAAATTTATAAAATGGTTGACAATGTGTATCTTTGGGTATGGCTAAGCGCAATTCGAAGGCACCCCTAAAGAAAAAAATCATCTCTTCCCTGATCTGGTTAGGAACCTTGCCATTGTGCCTCTATACCCTACTGACCTATCTTTTAAGTTATTCGCTCATCGTTGAGCATTGGTTCGCGGGGTTCATCATGATGACCATGCCGTATGCGCAGTTGTTGTGCTTTTTTTCTTTGATTTACTGGACTTTTCAGCGAGCGAAGCGAGCGCTTTTGCCCCTGATCGTGCTAGCGCTGGGATATGGATTTATCGGCAGAACGATTAGCTTTAATCAGCCGGTAGCGACCTTAGAAAAACCGCTGACGGTGATGAGTTATAATGTTTTTGGCATGTATTCAAACGAGTATGAGGCCAAAAAAGAGCAATTAGAGGACCTGAAAAAATTCATTCGCGATTACGATGCGGACATTAAATGTTTCCAAGAATTCTATTCGCATTCAGATCGCAAAGCCTATCATACGGTCTCCTTTTTAAAAGAGAAATACCCTCATTACGCCTTCATTCCACTGAAAAAGCAATTATTCGATTCACACGAAAAGATGGGCTTAGTCGTATTTTCGAAATACCCCATCATTCACGAAGAAGGGGAACAATTTGAAAATTCAGCGAACGGATATCTCCTAACTGATATTGTGAAGGACCAAGATACGATTCGCGTGATCAACCTGCAGCTTTGGTCGATGGGGATTCGAGTGAACAAGATGACCTCTAAAATTCGTTTGCAAGATTATACTGACGCGAAGAAAGAAGGACGTGGCATCATATCCTCACTTAGGAAGGGCTTTATTGAACACAAAAAGGAGATGGATAAGATTAATCGCCTGATTCAAAAGAGCCCCTATCCGATCCTAGTGGTAGGAGATTTGAACGAAACTCCTTCTGGCTGGGCCTATGGAACCATCCGTGAACGCCTACAAAATTCCTTCGAAGAAGCAGGATCTGGCTTTGGATTTACCCTAAATCGCAGCCCGTATTTAGTGCGCATCGACGATCAATTCTTTTCGAAAGAATGGAAAGCGACAAACTTCCAAACCCTTCGAAACATCAAATACTCGGATCACTTCCCTACGGTAGGCCAATACATTTTACATGGAAAATAAGCTCTGGAAGGTCTTGGGGACAACTTTTGGCGTAGCTGTTACGCTGGGCGGAACTGTGGGAACAGGTATTCTTCGTAAACCCGGCCCCATTGCAGCCTCCCTTCAAGACCCCGGTTTAATCCTTAGTCTGTGGGTTTTAGTGGCCATATATGCCCTGCTAGGCGTAAGCTGCTTACTAGAATTAAGTCTTTCCATCCCCAAAGCAGGTTCTTGGTACGGTTATGCCGAACGCGCTTTTGGCCGCTACATCGGATTCCTCGTAGGCCTCACCAGCTGGTTAGGCACCGTTACCGCTCTCGGTTTTGGATCCTACACCTTCAGCGAATACCTCATCATCGTATTTCCCTCACTAAGCCCCTATTTAGTCTACTGCGCCATCGGAATCCTAGCGATTTTGTGGTTTTTCCATCAATTAGGCGTGGTAATGGCAGGCAAATCCCAAGAATGGCTTAGCGGCATTAAGGCCGTTGCCCTGTTGATTTTCATCGGCATCTGTTTCCTTTATGGAGGTGGTGGCGTTTTTAATGAGCAGGCCAAAGCCCCTACAGGCCTCCCCCTCGCTACCGGTATTATGACCGCCCTTTTGTCCATTTTTTATGCCTTTGATGGCTGGCACACGGCGAGTTATTTCACAGAAGAAAACAAGGATCCCGTAAAATCCATGCCAAAATCCATGTTCATCGGCGTCATCATCGTCGCCGTTATTTACTTATTGATAAACGTGGGAATTCTGTACAGCCTGCCTTTGGAAACCCTATCCACCAGCAAATTAGCGGCAGCAGATGCCATGAAAGCCTTGTTTGGAGCAGATATGGGCCGCTGGATTACGGTCTTTTTAATGCTCAGCATTCTAGGCATCTTGAACACTCAGGTGATGTTCGCCCCTCGCGTCATTTATTCCATGAGCCGCGATGGCCTATTTTTCAAAGCCGCCGAAAAAGTGAACACCGCCGGCTCTCCCACCACAGCCACTCATTTAACCATCTTTTCCGCCTGCCTTTTTCTATTAGCGGGTAAAGAAATTAATGAGCGTCTATCCGACATAGCGACCTTCTTTTTCGTAGCAAGTTACCTAGCCGGCTTCGCGTCTCTTTTGCGTCTCCGTGTCACAGAACCTAATTTGAAGCGACCTTACCTCGTATGGGGATATCCTTTTTTACCTTGGACATTATTAATTATCTCCACCCTGTTCTTAGTGGGAACCTTGGTGACGAATCTGGGGAGTGTGGTGTACGTGGTGGGGTTTGTAGCCTTGAGCTATCTGATTTATCGCAAGTTTTTACTTTAGTCGACTACGTCTTAGTCATCGCTTCGCGATTTAGTCGCTGCTGCGCAGCTTAGTCCTCCATTTACCATTTACCACTTACCATTCACCATTTAATGAATCGCCTTCAAAAACTCCACCACCGACTTCTTGATTTCTCTCACCGACGTGTTGCCTAAATTAGATAATACTGAGAAGGCAAGCGTCTTTCCGTCTTTGGTCTGATAATAGCCTGAAAGATCGTAGGTATTTCCAAAAGAGCCCGACTTCGCCCAAATTCTTACACCAGGGTTAATGTCCTGTACATTTCGCATCGTTCCGGTTTTATTGGCTTCCGGCAAAAGGGCATACAGGCGTTCTGGAGCCACTTCTTTCGATAACAATTCGAGGATGTAGATGAAATCTTTTGGCCTAATTAAATTATAACGAGATAAACCGGAGCCATCGATCCAGCGAATATCCTTCATGAATTCGTTGCCGGGTTCCTTCTTCAAATTATCAATCACCTGAGTCGGATCCCAACCTTTCTCCGCCGCGATCATCACGAGTAATTGCTCCGCCACCGCATTATCACTTTCGTGTAACATGGGAACATACAAGCTATCCATCTTGCCAGCATAGAAAATGCGGGCGTCAGGATGAACGGCTAAAGGCATGGTTTCAACCGATTTATGCAGTGTATCACTTAATAAAAAGGCCGTCATATCTGGTGAAGTCATGAAAGGAACCTGTTGCTCACCGTATTTTTCCGTCTTTAATTCAGGCAAAGTGAATTCATTTTTCAAGCGATTTCTTCTGACTTCTAGCGTGGAACCCGTTTTCGCCACTGATGCAAAGGCATCTGGCATAATGTTCCAACGACGCTGAGCTGCGGAGAAGCTCACTAAATTACCGTACAAGGGCATGTCCGAAATATCCGCCGAATAATGGTCATTATAATCATCCCAGGCCCAGCCAGATCCCATGATGGGCATCGGTTTCAAAGGCGCTCCATAGACAAGCACTTTCGATGAAGCGGCTAAAAAATCGCGTAGCGCCGTGTTTTTGGTACCAGGATGTAAATTTGAAATATCACCGGTTCCCCAGAAAAAGAGGGTGTCTTTTGTTTCGCGGTATTTGAAGGAAGGGATTTGGTTGCCTAGAATTCGATTTGCTTGCAAGAATGTCAAGAGCTTCATGTTAGAAGCCGGCATGAAATACTGATCGGCATTTTTTTCGAAGAGGACTTTGCCCGTCGAAAGATCTTTAATCATCACGCCACTAGCCCGCTGAGCGAGACTAGATTCGTCGAAAGCGATTTGCAAGTGGGAGCTTTGGCAACTGGCTAAAGCTAGCAGAAATAAAAAGGCTAGATTTTTCATATGATAAAGGTAAAAGGTTTTCGTATTTTTGGGCTCATTTTACCTAAAAGAATGCTGGTCGCTTTCGTCATTTTCTATCTTGCTTTAAACCTGGGCGTGGGCTGGTGGGCTAGCAAAAAGGTGCATTCTACGCAGGATTTCGTATTAGCGGGGCGCTCTTTGCCTTTTGCTTTAGCGACCATGGTGACTTTTGCCACGTGGTTTGGATCAGAAACTATACTCGGTGCGCCTAAAGAATTTGTACATGGCGGTGTTTTAGCGATTATTGAGGAGCCGTTTGGGGCTGCGCTGGGTTTATTCCTCGTGGGCGCTATTTATGCCCGAAAACTATATCCCTTACCCGTTTTGACCTTTAGTGATTATTTTCGACTGCGGTTTGGCGCCTTTTCCGAAAAGCTTTCGGCAGTCATCATGATTCCCTCCTATTTCGGGTGGATTTCGGCACAATTAGTGGCTTTAGGGCTTACCATGCACCTTTTATTACCTATTTCTGTGGAGATGGGAATCATCATTGGCGCGCTTTTGGTGATGGCCTATACGCTTTTAGGAGGGATGTGGTCGATCTCGGTGACGGACTTTTTTCATAACATCATCTTAATTGCAGGGCTGCTATTTTTAGCCTATTTATTATGGACCAAAGTCCCGGATTTCAATCAACTCATCTCTTCTCAACCAGCCGATTTCTTTCGAGCCACACCTAAAGAAAATACCTGGAAAGATTGGCTCGTTTATGGTGCTGCTTGGATAACCATCGGCTTCGGATCGATTCCGCAACAGGATATATTCCAACGGGTTATGTCAGCAAAGAGCGAAAAAATTGCCGCAAAAGCGAGTATTGCCGCGGGTGCCATGTACTTGACGGTAGCTCTATTGCCTCTTTTAATTGCCTTCATCGCCGTTCGTTTATACCCTTCACTACTGACCGAAGACGATTTACTCATCCCCACCTTGGTGATGAAATTCACGCCGCGGGCGATGCAGGTTTTGTTTTTAGGAGCCCTTCTTTCTGCACTATTAAGCACGACTTCTGGCGCGATTCTAGCACCAGCCTCTGTGTTAGGGGAAAACATTTTGAAACCTTTGATGCGCCGGCCCTCGGATAAGATCGTTTTGTTATTTATACGGATATCAGTGGTTCTAGTGACTTTGGCCTGTATTATTATGGCTATTGAACGCCAAAACATCTTCGAACTCGTAGGCGAAGCCTCAGCTTTCAGCCTCGTTTCCCTGTTCATTCCGCTGAATGCAGGACTTTGGTGGAAGAAAACGACTCCTTGGGGAAGTCACTTAAGTATGGTCTTAGGATTAGCATTCTGGGGATACTTTCACTTTATCAGTCCCTCCGAAATTCCAGCAGTTTGGTATGGACTAGCAGCAGGATTAATCGGCTTGCTTGTGGGAAATCAAATTAAAGCCAAATCTGCTTAAGCGTCCCCACGTATTGCCCCTTCTTCCCGGTATGCACGTAATCAAGTATCGCGTCATTCATGGCCGGATAAATATGTAATTCGGAAATTTTATCCACAGGAACCCACACTAAATCGTCCGCTGTCGTTTCACCTGGATGCAATTGTGGAATTCCTCCTACGATATCTCCTTCGAAAACTACGTGAACACAGGCTGAAAAATCGTCCGTTGCGTGCACCTGACCTGTAAACAACAAATCATGCACCTCCACCTCAATACCTAATTCTTCCTCACATTCACGGGCAATGGTTACCGGAAAGGTTTCGCCAGCATCCACATTTCCGCCTGGTAAAGCGAACTTGCTACCTCCCGGATAATCGTAGCGCAAGAAAAGCACGTGATTATTTTCAATGATGAGGGCAGCTGGTCTAATTCGCATGGGGTTTGAAAAATTTGAAAGGATAAATATACCATTAGATTTCCTAAATTGCAGTCAAAATGAACGTATAGCATGCAAATAAGAGAAATTTGTCAGCAAATGGAAGCTTGGGCACCCCTAGCCTGGCAAGAGTCCTATGATAACGCGGGTTTACTGGTGGGGGACGCAAATGCAACCGCAAAAGGGGTATTAATTAGTCTCGATTGCACGGAAGTGGTTGTGGAAGAGGCCATCAAAAAGGGCTGC
>JBMSJH010000112.1:0-6880 GCA_049418705.1 Aquirufa sp. | reverse complement strand
GGAGAGGTCGGATTAGGTCTGTTGACTGAATATGCATTCCCCTTCGAATTAGCTGGTGTATTTTTATTGATTGCCTTGATAGGCGCCACCTTTGTTGCGAAAAACCATGACTGATATTCCGGTGATTTACTTCTTGTGGGTGTCTGCGTTTCTGTTTGCGACGGGATTGACGATTTTGCTTTTGAAGAAAAATACGATTTTCGTCTTGATGGGAATCGAGTTGATTTTGAATGCGGCTAATTTAAATTTGGTCGCGTTTTCGAAAAACGATCCTTCGATGCAAGGTCTTTACCTGAGCATTTTTGTTTTAGTGGTCGGGGTTTGCGAAATGGCGATTGCGCTAGCGATCATTCTGCAGGTATATCGAAATTACCGCGCCATCGAAGTGGATCAGTTCAAATCCGAATACTAGAGGTTTTCTAATTGCTTTTTGAATTTGAGGGCTTTCATTTTGCCTAAGACTTTGGCCAAATCATCCTCCGACGCCTCCTTCAAAGCGGTTACCGTCCCAAAAGCCTTCAATAATTTCGCTGCCGTCAATTTTCCAATCCCATCCATGGTCTCTAGCTGGGAAACAATAAAGTTTTTACTACGCTTATTCCGGTGCGCCGTAATACCAAAGCGGTGAGCCTCATCCCGCAACTGCTGAATCAACTTCAGGGACTCCGATTTCTTATCTATATATAAAGGAAGGCTGTCCTCCGGAAAATAGATCTCCTCTAATCGCTTCGCGATACCGATGATGGGAATCTGCCCATACAAGCCGATGGCCTTCAACGCATCACAGGCAGAACTTAACTGGCCTTTCCCTCCATCGACAATAATTAAATCTGGTAATTCCGCTTCCTCTTCTAATAAACGCGTATATCGACGGGTGATCACCTCGTGCATCGTTGCAAAATCGTCAGGACCCTCTACCGTTTTGGGTGTGAAGATGCGGTAATCCTTCTTAGAGGGGAGCGAATTCTTAAAGCAAACCATCGCTGAAACTGGGTTAGTGCCCTGCAGGTTCGAGTTATCGAAACATTCAATGTGCTTAGGCAAGTCAGTAAGGCGAAGATCATTTTTCAATTTGATCATCACGCGCATCTTTCGATCGCCGCCACTCTCCTCGGCCGCCTTGCGATCCGCCTTTTCTTTTCTAAAGTATAAAACGTTCTTTAAGGACATGTCAAGAAGCTTCCGCTTATCACCTTGACTCGGCAATGTATTGCGCGCTCCCTCGAACTCGATCGACATGGGGATGTTTGTGATAATCTCTTTGGCCTTACTCTGAAACTGATCGCGCTTCTCCCAAATCAACATCGTCAGCAATTCTGCCTCATCTTCCTCTAGCTTCTTTTTGACTTCCCAGGTCTGCGACTGCAAAATTGTTCCGTTGATGACCTTCATGAAGTTAATATAGGCCAAAGACTCATCCGACACCATCGAAAATACATCCACATCATGGATCGACGGATTAACCACCGTAGATTTCGCCTGGAAATTCTCTAATAGCTGCCACTTTTCTTTCCACTCCTGCGCTTTTTCAAAGGCCAATAGGGTGGAGGCTTCCTGCATCTGCGTAATGAAGAAACTTTTCGCTTTCTGGTAATTGCCCTTCAAAATCTGAGAAACCTGATCAATATACTCCATATACCGCGCCTCCTGCTCTAAACCCTCGCAGGGTCCTTTGCAATTGCCGATATGGTACTCTAAACAAACCTTGTATTTCCCTGTCTCGATGTTAGACTCCTTTAAATTTAAGGCGCAAGTCCTTAAGGGATACAGCTGATGTAACATCTCTAGCAAGGCGTTCATCAATTTCGGATTCGCATATGGCCCAAAAAACGTCCCAATCGAATGATTAATCCTCCGCTCTGTTATGAGTCGAGGAAAACGCTCTCTGGTCAAACAAATAAACGGATAGGTCTTATCATCCCGTAACAAGATATTATACTTAGGCTGGAACTGCTTTATGAGCGTATTTTCGAGCAATAAGGCATCGAATTCCGAATGCACGATCGTAAACTCCAGATTACGTATCTGCGAAACCAGTCGCCTCGTTTTATTGTCCTTCCCTTTCGTATTCGTGAAATAGGAACTGACGCGATTTTTTAAATTCTTCGCCTTGCCGATATAGATGATGGTCCCACTTTCATCAAAATAGCGATACACCCCCGGTTCTTCAGGTAAGGTGGGCAAGATGGATTTAGGGTCGAAAGTGGACATAGGTCAAAATTAAGCAAAATTCTCTTCTTTGTGATTTTTGTAATTATCTAAGGAGGCAACTTATACTTAATCCATTATTTAAGCCTATTTAATGCCTTGGTTGTTATGGCCCATTATTACGACAAAATCCCCTTTTCTGCCGACTAAATCAAATTTGCTTAATGTATAAAAATGATCAAATAGGCCTCAGGATGCACTAACAAGAGAATACTTCTATTTAAAATAAAAAAAATGAAAAAATATCTGGTAAATCCTTGCGTGAATTGTAAGTATTGGACATATTTGGTCTTATGTAATAGTGTAGCATAGTTGTGAAAGGTCATCTATTTCCGATTAAATTGAACTCCACTTTTGTATTATTTGAAGATTTGTTTGATACTAAACCTATTTAAAATTTTAACTTATTTATTCACCCAATCAGAAAGGAGGCCTATAGAATAGCAAAACTCGAAACCTAAAATTTAATTTAAAAACTAACTTAATCTTTATTATGAAAAACAATTTTTACCAAAGTCTACGAAGCTTTCTTTTGCTAGCGATAGTGATGCTAGGAAGCTTTTCGTCATTTGCCCAAGACCGCAAGGTTACAGGTAAAGTCTCTGGGACAGATTCTCAGGGAATTCCGGGTGTGAGTATCTTAGTAAAAGGAACTAACACAGGAGCTACTACAGATGTCAATGGTGCATTCTCAGTTACTGTTAAATCTGGTTCAGCTGTTTTAAATATCTCAGCTGTAGGTTACAAATCACAATCAGTTACCGTAGGTTCTCAATCTTCTATTAATGTAACGTTACAAGAAGATAACTCTCAGTTAGACGAAGTAATCGTAACAGGTTACTCGGTAACTAACAAGAAAGAGTCTACAGCGGCAGCTTCAATCGTTAAAGCGAAGGATTTGCAAATCGCACCTTCAGGAAACGTTGAGCAGCAATTACAAGGTCGTGTGGCCGGTGTTACTTTGATCACGAACGGACAACCAGGTACGAACAGTATCATCCGTGTTCGTGGTTTCGGTGCATTTGGTGGTAACGAGCCATTGTACGTTGTGGACGGAGTTCCAGTAGGAACTACTGATTTCCTTTCTCCAGATGATATCGAGTCTACTACGGTCCTTAAGGATGCGGCAGCGGCTTCTATCTATGGTGCTCGTGCAGCGAACGGTGTAATCGTTTATACGACTAAGCGTGGTTCACGTAATAAAGGTCTTACAGTTACTTATGATGGATTGTACGGTGGTACAGATCCAAACGTAGGTGGTGTAGCTAAAATGTTAACTCCACAAGAGCAAGCTGATTGGACACACGTAGCTTACCGTAACAATGCTGCAGCAAACGGAACAGCAGTAGCTTATACTCACCCTCAGTATGGTTCTTCAGCGCAAGCTACTTTACCTACTTACTTGCACTTCAATGGCGCAAACGGTGTTAACTCTGGTGACTTAGCAGCAGCTCAAGCAGCATATGGCGCTAATCCTTTGACTACTTTCGTCATCAAGACAAATAAGGCAGGTACTAACTGGTATGACGAAATCACTCGTTTCGGTTCTACTATGCGTCACTCTTTAGGTATCCAAGGTGGAACAGACAGAGGTCGTTTCTACTTAGGTTTATCTGGCCAAGAGCAACAAGGTATCTTAATTGAGAACGAATTTAAGCGTTATTCAGCACGTTTCAATTCTGAGTTTGATTTAGGAAAGAAAGTACGTGTGGGTGAAAACTTACAGTTTACGTATCGTTCAGTTCGCGGTCAAGCAGGTGGTAACAACGGTTTAGGTATTGCTGAATCTGAATCAGTTATTTTATCTGCTTACCGTATGCCTACAGCGATTCCAGTTTACGATGAGTTCGGTAGCTTTGCTTCGACAAAAGCAGCTGGATTTAACAACCCTCGTAACCCAGTTCGTCAAATCATGCGCAATAACTCTAAAGATAATAACTACAATGCATCTGCATTTGGTAATGTTTATGTAGAGTATGAGCCAATCAAAGATTTAATCATTAAGTCTTCTATTGGTGGACAATACGCAGGATATGCATACAAAGATTATAACTTCAAGTATTTAGGTGATTCTGAGCCTGAGGCGTCTGATTCATTCTATGAAGGTTCTGGTTATAACTTTGCGTATGTATTTACTAACACGGCATCTTACAAGACTAAGTGGAGAAAGCATGGTTTAAATGCTTTAATCGGTATGGAAGCATTGAATACAGGTGCTGGACGTCAGATTTCTGGTTCAGGTATCAATCCATTCTCTATGGATACAGACTTCGTAACTTTGTCATCTGTACAATCTCCAGTAGTTAACTCTGGATTATATTCAGGTGTTAATTTCTACTCTTTATTCTCTAAGTTAGATTATAACTTCAACGAGAAGTATTACTTAACTGGGGTTATTCGTCGTGACGGATCCTCTCGTTTCGGTCCTGAGAATCGTTATGGTATCTTCCCTGCAGTTTCTGCTGCTTGGAGAGTAACTTCTGAGGAGTTCATGAAGGATCTTCCTGCTATCTCTGATTTAAAAATCCGTGGTGGTTGGGGTTTAATGGGTAACTCGAACAACGTAGACCCAGCTAACCAATTCTCTTTATATGCTGCTAACCGCGGTAACTCATTCTATCCAATTGATGGTCAATCATCAGGAGCGAACGAAGGTTATTACCGTTCACGTATCGGTAACCCAGCTGCGAAGTGGGAGACTTCAGAAACAATGAACATTGGTTTTGATGCAACTCTTTACAATGGTAAGTGGGAAGTGGTATTAGACGTTTGGAGAAAAGATACACGTGATTTATTATTCAACGTGCCTCTTCCAGCGGTTGTAGGACCATCTGCTTCTGCACCTTCAGTAAACGTTGCTAAGATGCGTAACCAAGGTATTGATTTCCAAATCATTAACCGTGGTAACTTAACTTCAGATTTGAAATATGAATTAACTTTCAATAACTCATTCTTGAAGAACGAAATCGTAGCATTTGCTCCAGGTATCACAAACTTAACAGGTGGTGCATTCCGTGGAATTACACCAGTACGTATGGAAGTAGGTCGTTCTCTATCTTCTTTCTACGGATACCAAGTGATCGGTTACTTCAACTCAGCTGCTGAAGTTGCTTCATCTCCAGCGCAAGATGGTAAAGGCGTAGGTCGTTTCCGTTATGCTGATATCAACGGTGATGGTAAAATCACAACGGATGACCGTACATTCTTAGGTTCTCCAGTTCCTACTTACACAGGTGGTATTAACGTAGGTTTAACTTACAAGGATTTTGAATTCGCAACGTATTTATACGCTTCTGCTGGAAATAAAATTTGGAACCAATCTAAGTGGTTTACAGACTTCTTCGGAACGTTTGAAGGTTCAGGTAAAGGTGAGCGCGCTAAGCAATCATGGACTCCAGAGTTAGGAAATAACGCTGCTGCTCCAATTTGGGAATCAGCATCTAACTTGTCTACTTCAGCAGGTGCTAACTCATGGTATGTAGAAGATGGTGATTATATCCGTGTTCAAAACATCTCATTAGGATACAACATTCCTAAAGCATATACTTCTAAGTTAGGTATCAAGCGTGCGAAGTTTACGTTATCAGCTAACAACATCTTTACTTTGACTAAATACAAAGGTTTAGATCCAGGTGTAGGTGGTGCAGCAGATACAGGATTTGGTATTGATGTGGGTAACTACCCAGTGACTCGTTCATTCAACGCATCTATCAACTTGACTTTTTAATTAGCGAAAGCCATATTTAATGAATAAGAAAATGAAAAATAATCAGATTTTAAAGCGAATCGCTTTAGTGAGTGTGTCAGCGCTGACGTTGACCTTCGCTTGTAAGGATCAGTTTTTAGAAGTACCGCCTACCGCTTCATTAGCGCAAGCACAATTATCTTCTAAGGCTGGTGTTGAGGGTGCCTTAATTGGTGCTTATGCTCAATTAGCTGCAAAAGGCTATTCTCGTCTTGCTGCAGGTAATAACTGGGTTTGGGGTTCAATCCGTGGTGGTGAGAGCAATAAGGGTACTGACCCAGGTGACTACTCGAATATCAATACAATGCAACGTTATGAGGTTCAACCTACTGACGGTGACTTGAATAGTACATGGCAGGCAAAATACGAAGGTATTGCACGTTGTAATGCGACTATCAACTTAGCCAATGGTTCTAAGGAGATTTCTGCAGCGGACAAGTCTCGTATCATTGCAGAAGCACGTTTCTTACGTGGTCACTACTACTTCGAATTAAAGAAGTTATTTAACTCTGTTCCATATGTGGATGAGACGTTAGATTACGGTAAAGGAATCGAAAAAGTAGCTAATACAGAAGCATTCTGGGATAAGATCGAAGCTGACTTCGCGTTTGCGTTTGCAAACTTGCCAGCAACATCTTCATCTGCAGGTCGTGCGAACAAATGGGCTGCTGAAGCTTATTTAGGTAAAGTGTTATTATATCAAGGAAAATTTGCTGATGCAAAAGCGAAGTTTACAGATGTAATTGCAAATGGTACAACGACGAATGGTAAGAAATATGGCTTAGTTCCTAAGTTTGCTGAAATCTTCAATGCGGAGAATGACAACAATGAGGAAGCTGTATTTGCTATCCAATCATCTATGAACACAGGTAACGTGAATAACGCGAATGGTTTCGATGACTTGAACTACCCATACAACACGGGTGC
>JBMSJH010000111.1:0-6935 GCA_049418705.1 Aquirufa sp. | reverse complement strand
ACCAATTAATGGCTCTTTAGAATCTGCATCCATTACCTTTCCACCTATCTTAGTCTGAGCAAATGCAGAAGCACTTAAGAACAGAATAAGCGCTAGGCTAGGTAAAATCTGTTGTATAATTTTTTTCATAATGGGTGTTTTTAATGACACAATTTGTTTTTAGGTACTCGAATTACAACAAAAATAAAGAACATTTACTTATCTACCACTATGGTAGTATTAAAAAATTACTAATTTTTCCGAAAATAATTTAATCGAGCTTACCGCTCAATCATTTTATTTTAAAAAGGAGGATTAAACTAGTAGCTTTGTGCATAAATTTCATCCATGAGAGCCATCGTATTTGTTTCCTTAGTTTTACTGAGTGCTTGCGCTAGCAACCAGACACCTTATGTACTGACTACTAGATGGAAAGACGCTCCTGTGCCTGCTGCTGCAGATTATGCGGATCCTGCTTCTTGGTCCGCTTTACCGAATCGATTTGATGCCGCTGACCTCGTTCCTCGAAAGTCCTTATTTCAGGATAATCAGGCGAATGCGAAAGCAGATGTCTTTTTCATTCACCCGACCATTTTTACCTACAAACCAGAGAACGAATATGTGTGGAATGCATCGATGACTGATGCCGCATTAAACGTGCGAGTGGATAGCTCCACTATCTTGAATCAAGCTACAGCTTTCAATGAAGCGGGCCGAATTTTTGCACCACGCTATCGTCAAGCGCATTATCAAGCTTTTGTTACGGAATTTAAGGAAGACAAAGCCGCAGCCTTAGATCTTGCTTATTCAGATGTAAAAAGAGCCTTTGACTATTATTTAGCGCACCACAATAATGGACGTCCAATTATTATTGCAGGTCACAGTCAAGGGACAGTCCATGCGACCCGTTTGTTAAAAGAATATTTTGACGGAAAAGAATTAGGTAAGCAATTAGTTGCCGCTTATATCATTGGAATTGCTACCCCGAAAAATACGTTTACTAACATCCCAGTTTGCGCAAACCCTAGTCAGACAGGTTGTTTTGTGGCCTATACTACTTTTTTACAAGGCTATTTACCCCCCTGGCACCCAGGAACTGTAACTGATTTAGCTTCCGTTAATCCATTAACTTGGTCTTTAGACGAAAACTTTGCCTCGAAAGAAAAAAATCTTGGTGGCGTATCTTATGGCTTTAAGTATGTCAAAGAGTTTGCGGATGCGCAGAATCACCAAGGCCTTTTGTGGACAAACACACCTTATGTGCCGGGCCGTAGTTTTGTCAAATTGAAAAACTGGCACAAAGCCGACATTAATTTATTTTACCAGAACATTCGAGAAAACGCTGTACACCGTGTAGAGACGTTTCTTAGCCAAAAATAATACTATGCCTACTTGCCTTGTCATCATGGCGGGCGGAATCGGAACCCGGTTTTGGCCCATCTCAAGAAGTAATTACCCGAAGCAATTCCACGATGTTTTAGGCGTGGGAAAAACGATGCTCCAGCAAACCGCGGAACGTTTCGAAGGTATCGTTGCTCCAGAAAATATCTATGTGGTTACAAGCGATGAATTTGCGGGAATCGTACAAGAACAATTACCCTATTTAAGTCCGGATCAGATCTTAAGAGAGCCGCAACGTAAAAATACGGCTCCTTGCATCGCTTACGCTGCCTATAAAATCAGCAAAAAGCATCCGAAGGCTAAATTGATTGTGGCTCCGGCTGACCATGTGATCTTGAAAGAAGAGGCCTTCAAAGCGCGCGTTAACGAAGCTTTAGAGGCGGCAAAAGAACCGGTTTTGGTCACTTTAGGAATTGTTCCCACACGTCCTGACACTGGCTATGGTTATATTCAATACCAAGATTCAACGCAAACAGCTAAAACGGTAAAAACCTTCACGGAGAAGCCTAACTTAGAATTAGCGGAGGCCTTTTTAGAGAGTGGCGATTACGTTTGGAATGCGGGACTTTTCGTCTTCGCTATCCCTACGTTCAAACAGGAGTTAACAAAACACCTTTCTCGTTTGGCTGAACAGTTTGAGGAGGGTCGTGCCTTTTATTATACCCCAGAAGAACCCGAATTTATCCGCAAGGTCTATTCGGTTTGCAAGAGCATTTCGATGGATAATGGTGTGATGGAGAAAGCGCGTGAAGTAAAAGTGATTTTGGCGGATATTGGCTGGTCTGATTTAGGGACCTGGAAATCACTACATGAGATTAACGAGAAAGACGAAAAGCAAAACGCGGTGGATGCGAACGTCATGTTATACGAGACCGAAGATTGCATCATCAAAGCTCCTAAAGATAAATTAGTCGTGATTCACGGATTATCTAATTACATCGTGGCAGAACACGGTAATGTGTTAATGATATGTCCAAAAGACCAGGAACAACAGGTGAAGCAATTTGTGGAGGATGCGACGAAATTAGATACTAATTTCAGCTAGGACTCAATCATTTCGATCAACGAAGTGAAGTCTTTGATCAATTGAATGCGTGCAGGAATAGGTTCAGGACTATGCAAGACGTTGTATCCCGTTAGCAAGATTTTAGCGTCAGGCAAATGCTGATCGAGTTGCGCTACATAGGCCGGCAAGGCATCTTGTGCGGGTTCGGTTGTGAATACGCTGAAAACGTAATCTGGTTGGTGTATTTCGTAGGCCAAACAAAGTTCATCAAAAGGAAGCGATTGCCCTAAGTAAACCGCTGAGTGCTGGCGAGCACGGATTAAATAACTCGCAAACAATAACCCAATTTCATGTAACTCTCCTTCTGGAAGATAAAGCAAAAACTTTTTCGCTCCTGGCTTCGGCTTTGCCATCTGAGAATCGATAGCAGAGATGATTTTTTGGCGAATTAAGTGGGTAATAAAATGCTCTTGTGCAGGACCTACCGAACCCGAAAGCCATAAAGTGCCTAAACGCGTCAGGAAAGGATAAATAACGCGAAGCATATAGTTCTCAAAACCATAAGCCTCGGTAATAATTTGCGTCAGTTCTTGAAAACGGTATTCATCTAGATCCATCATGGCTACCGTCAAAGCCTGGATATGCTCAGGGAAATCTAATTCGCCGCCAGATAATTGAAGGATTTTTTCAGAAACCTCTGCTTCGGTTAATTCTGCAATTTTGGAAATCTTAATGCCTCCCTTGTTTTGCAAAGTAGCAATGTTCAAAATGCGTTTCAGGTCGATATCCGTGTAAGTACGAATCCCTGTCTCCGTCCGCGTAGGACTTAGCAAATGATACCGTTGCTCCCAAATACGAATCGTATGGGCTTTAATACCACTGAAATTCTCTAAATCCTTTATTGAATACACATTCATCTTCATCGTAACATCCGAGCGCTGAAAATGTTTAGAAATTAAATTGCAAAAGTAGCCAGTGGCCTAAAAAGAACAGGAACTGCAAGGCAGCAATTAGCCTAAAAAGGCTTGATTTAGCCGGGAATGGCGTATTTTGATAAGCCAAATGAAAGAAAAAAGAGGCCATCCACCACGCGATAAAATTCTGAGCGGGCACCTGTACGCCTGCCCAGGTCCAGAAATCGAAATGTACAGCGACCGGCTCAATTAAGAAATCAAGCGCAGTCATCAATCCTGCCCCAATGGCAGCTTTACTAATTTTACCAGCAATATTCCACTCCTCCACCACTGCGTTTGTCGCTAATAAAAGCACGAGCCAATTCAGGCCTATAGTCAATGGCACTTTTAATACTTGAAATCCTAAGGTCTTCCCATAAGAATACACCCCAAAAATTTTACCGGTTCTCACCCCTTGCACCTCTAAAAACCAGGCGGCTATGGCGACGATGGCTAGGAAAAGGTAGGCTTGAAAAGAGGGTTTGGGGAAATAGACCACACAAATAAAGGCGGTAAACCAAAGCGTCAAAGGAACTAGAGACGTAAATAGAGCTGCTGTTATAGGCAAATGCATCCCGATTAAACCGGCTGCATAAAGGACAATCAAGAAACGTTTTAGAAATACGGGATTCATGCGATCATTTTCTAAACAAATGTAGAGAAAAATAACAAAAAATGCCCCAGCATTTCTACTGAGGCATTTTGGGCGGATGATGGGATTCGAACCCACTACCCCTGGTACCACAAACCAGTGCTCTAACCGAGTGAGCTACAACCGCCATTTGGGACTGCAAAAATACGCAAAGCTTCCAATATTGCAAAAGAAAGCCGAAAAAAACGGGAGAATTTTCATCCTCCCGCTTCTTCCTCTTATTTCTGAGCAGCTAAATAACGTGCTTCTGCTTTGTTCCAGTCTACTACGCTCCAAAATGCGTCGATGTAATCTGGACGCTTGTTTTGGAATTTCAAATAGTACGCGTGCTCCCACACATCTAAACCGATCACTGGGAAACCTTTCACGTCAGCCACATCCATTAAAGGATTATCTTGGTTCGGTGTGCTTGAAACCGCTATTGAACCATCTTTTTGTGCAACTAACCAAGCCCAGCCTGAACCGAAACGAGTTAAACCTGCTTTTTTAAATTCTTCTTTGAAGGCATCAAAAGAACCGAATTTCGCATCGATTGCTTTTGCTAAGGTGCCTACTGGAGCTCCTCCACCATTCGGCGACAAGATATTCCAGAATAAATCGTGGTTAAAGTGACCACCACCGTTATTACGCACTGCTGGTGATAATTTGGAGATAGAAGTAAATAATTCTTCCAAAGACTTTCCTTCTAATTCCGTTCCAGCTACCGCTGCGTTCAAATTCGTCACATAGGCATTGTGGTGACGATCGTGGTGGATTTCCATCGTTAATGCGTCGAAATGCGGCTCTAGCGCATTATTTGCATAAGGTAATGGGGCTAATGTGAATGACATAGTATGTAATTTAAATGGTGTTACAAATGGTGAATGGTTAATGGTAAATGGTGAATGATGGAGGTGGTTCATTTACCATTCACCACTTACCATTTACCATTTATTTAGCGTCGCATGGAAAAGAACTCCTTTAGCAGTTGTTCTGATTCATGTGCTAAAACACCCCGAATAATTTCTGTCTTCGGGTGCAAAATTTTATTTCCTAATTTTTCAAAACCGCGCTTCTCTTCTGAAGCACCGAACACTAATCGCCCTAGTTGTGACCAATAAATGGCTCCGGCACACATCAGGCAGGGCTCTAATGTCACATACAAGGTACAATCTTTCAAATACTTGGCGCCTATTGTTTGGGCGGCAGAGGTAATCGCAAGCATTTCAGCGTGAGCGGTAACGTCGGTCAAAATCTCAGTTTGGTTGTAGGCTTTCGCCACAATCTTACCTTGACAAACCACCACGGCTCCTACCGGAATCTCTTCCTCCTCTAATGCTCGCTCCGCCTGTTTCAGCGCGAGACTCATGTAATATTCATCCTCGTTTGGAATCATAGAACGTCAGCTAATTTCGTTAAACGATTTCGCAAGTAAAAATCCAATAAAACGATTGCTGACATGGCCTCCACGATAGGTACGGCGCGTGGCACCACACAAGGATCGTGACGACCTTTGCCTGATACAACAATCTTCTCGCCAGAATTGTTCAAACTATCCTGATCTTGCATAATCGTGGCCACTGGCTTGAATCCAACTCGGAAATAAATAGGTTCTCCGTTCGAAATTCCACCTTGAATACCACCTGAATGATTCGTCAAAGTACTTACTTTACCGGCTTCATCTTTCACAATAATATCGTTGTGCTGAGAGCCTCGTAATTCCACGCCATCAAACCCAGAACCATATTCAAAGCCTTTCACGGCATTGATGCTTAACATCGCCTTGCCTAATTCCGCGTGCAATTTGTCGAAAACCGGCTCGCCTAAACCTACCGGGCAGCCCGTGATGTAGGCAGAAACGACCCCTCCTACAGAGTCGCCTTGCTTGCGAATATCATCAATGTAGGTGAACATTTCCTCCGCTAATTTTGCGTCTGGACAACGCACAGCGTTTGTTTCCGCTACCGCTAAATCTAATTGTTCGACAGGAGTCGTTAATTTCAAGGTGCCTACTTGAGAAACGTAGGCCGTGATTTTAACTCCTAATTGTTGTAAAACTAATTTGGCCAAAGCCCCAGCCGCCACGCGAGCCACTGGTTCTCTCGCTGAACTGCGGCCACCTCCGCGGTAATCACGAAGGCCGTATTTTTCTTGGTAAGTAAAATCGGCGTGTGAGGGACGGAATTGATCTGCGATATGCGAATAATCTTTCGAGCGTTGATCGCCATTCCAAACCAACATCGCGATCGGCGTTCCCGTCGTTTTCCCTTCAAAAACACCCGAAACCACTTCTACTGAATCCGCCTCTTTGCGTTGCGTAGTAATGCGGGACTGACCTGGTTTGCGGCGATCTAATTCGGATTGGATAAAATCCAGATCAAAATCTACACCTGCCGGACAACCGGTTACGACCACGCCTACCGCTGCGCCGTGCGACTCGCCGAAGGTACTTATTTGAAATATTTTACCGTAAATGCTGCCCATACTGTTATTTTTTGGCCTTAAGTATCAAAATAAAAAGCCAGAGTAAAACCAGCCCTAAAAAAGCATTGAAAATCTGTTTCCAATCAATCCAACGATAACCGATCACTTTATCTGCTGCCAACTTCTCCAGTCCGCGATACAACAACATCGACTCTGATTGCGTATTCAAAAGCAAATCCGATGGCTGACCACTGACCTCTAGCATTGCCTCAGAACGTAAGGTGTCGTAGGCCGCCGTGCGAGTATTAAAGTAGATCCAATTAAAATAGGATTTAAGTGCAAATTTACCCGGTTGCGACGGAATTATCAGTATTTTCTCTGTTTTATTCCCTAACATTTTATCGCCGTAGGGGAAAACCGAGCTTTGGGTACTGAGGTGGAAAAAATTCAAAAAGTAATCTGACTCCGTTTGCTTCGCCTCCCACAGAATACTATTCCCATCACCAATCACACTTGACTCATACCGAATCGTATCCCCCGT
>JBMSJH010000110.1:0-7052 GCA_049418705.1 Aquirufa sp. | reverse complement strand
GCTGGAAGAATCGAATCTTCGTAGGATACGCGAAACCAATCCTTAATTAAACCTCCGGCTAACAGTTGAACGCAAGCCCCTAATCCTGCCACAATAAAATAGGCAAATAAGTCTTTCTGATTAAAGAGGGCTGCTTTCTTGTCGCTCAAAGGCCTAGGTTAAAAAAGGTTTTTTACGATGCTTGGATAAACGCCTAATAACAAGGTACCTAACGTACAAGCCCACATCGCGAACTTCACTAAGCCTGGCAATTCAATGCGTTCGATATCTCCTTCTTTGAAGTAGATCGCAATGATTCCTTTGAAATAGTAGTAAACTCCGACTGCAGACATCACGATAGCTAAGATCACTGGATAGTAGACATGGCGATTAAAGATGTCTGAGAAGACGAAGAATTTACCCCAAAAACCCGCTGTCAACGGAATACCCGCTAATGACAACATTGCGATAGTGAAACAGAAAGCTAAGCCTGGATTTTGCTTCGCTAAACCTTCGAATGAACTGATGTTCTCTGGTTTCTCGGTGCGCCCTGTTTGGTACTCAGCCACTAACATCACTACACCGAAAGCTACGATAGTCGCTAGGGTATAGGATAAAGAATAGTACAAAATGGTCGACGGCGTAGTCACCTGTTTTGCGCTCACTGTTAACAACATATAACCCGCATGGGAAATACTTGAATAAGCTAACATGCGCTTTAATGATTGCTGGTAAACCGCGGTAATGTTACCCACTAGAAGCGTTAACATGCAGATGTAGTAGATCGGGTAAACCCATGTTCCATACATAGATCCGAATGGACCATTTAATAATTGATACAGTGCCGCGAAGCTAGCCGCCTTCACCACAGTCGACATGAACATGGTAAAGATCGTAGGCGCTCCTTCATATACGTCTGGTGTCCAGAAGTGGAAAGGGGCTGCTGAGATCTTGAAAAGGAAACCAATAAGAATCAATAAAAGTCCGATCGAAAGGAAGATCGGGGTAGATTCTGGTGGCGTATTTGTAATCGCTAAGGCAATGTTTGCAAGATAAAATGAACGAGTCGCTCCGTACACTAAAGTTATCCCGAATAATAAGATACCCGTTGCGAAAGACCCCATTAAGAAGTATTTCAAGGCGGCCTCGTTTGAACGCAAATTACGTTTATCAGATCCTGTTAACACGTACATCGCAACGGATAGAATCTCTAAACCGACGAAGAACATGATCAAGTGATCGAAGGAAACCATTAAAATAGCCCCTACTACGGAGAACAATAAGATAGCATAGTATTCTGCTGGATGGGTATGTTCTTCATCGATGCCAAAGCCTTTCGAGAAACTCACCACCATAAAGGCCGCTAGTTGGATGATTAGGCTGAAACTAACCGAGGTATTCGTGGTGTGGAACATGTGTCCGTACCACAACATTTCGTGATTCCAGTCCATCGCCGTTAAGGCCATGCTGCCTACTAAAAACAAGAGAGTCGCTGCCTGGATGGTTTTTCTAGAAAGCCAAAAGCCCAAGAATAAATTTAAAATACCTAGAAGTGATAATGCAATGATAGCCGTCATAATGCTTTTTAATACTATTTTATTTGAACCATTGGATTAATTGCTGAACCGCTGGCTCACTAAAACCTAAAACTGTCGATGGGAAAATTCCACCTAATATAACTAAGGCACTTAGGGGAATTAATACCGCTTTCTCAGCACCCGTTAAGTCTGCAAAGTCAGACGTGATACGAGACACATTCCCAAACATTGATTTCTGAATCAAACGCAACGTATATACCGCACCTAAGATGATGGTAATACCCGCGATAATTCCGAGTGTTAGATTTTGGTCAAACACACTCTTCAATAACAAGAACTCACCAATGAATCCATTCGTCAATGGTAAAGCAACGGATCCTAAACTTAAGATCACGAAAGTCACCGTCAGTGGATAAGAGAATTGTGTGATACCGCCTAATTGAGCGATTTCTCTCGACTTCGTTCTGCGTTCGATAATTTCGATCACGAAGAACAAGCCGACGATGTTGATACCGTGGGATAACATTTGGTATAAAGCACCTTGAATACCTTCGATGCTACCAGATAAAATACCTGCTGACATCAAGCCTACGTGAGCGAAAGAAGAATAAGCTAATAAGCGTTTCGCATCTTTTTGTTGAATCGCAATAATCGATCCATAGATTACTCCGATCACCGAAAGGACAGAAGCTGTCAATCCCCAAGTCGCTACTCCTACAGGGAACATTGGTAATACTAAGCGAATTACTCCGTAGGTACCCATCTTTAACATGATACCTGATAATAACATCGTTCCTTGTGCAGGAGCAACGGTATAGGTATCTGGTTGCCACGTATGGAAAGGGAAAACCGGCATCTTAATCGCGAAAGCCAAGAAGAAAGCGGCGAATAAATAACCTTGTTGGTCTGCGCTAAGTCCTTTGGCCGTTTGGTACAACACATCCATGTCCGCTGAGTGGAACTCACCTGGCGTTTGTAAGTACACAAATACTAAGGCAATTAAGAAGAATAAAGACCCGAATAAGGTGTAAACGAAGAACTTAAACGTAATCGCATTCTTGTTTTCGCCGCCATAAATAGCTGCTAAGAAGTAAATCGGCAATAAAGACGCTTCGAAAAAGAAGTAGAACAAGAACGCATCTTTCGCTAAAAAGGCACCCATTAAGGCTGTTTGCATCGCTAGCATTAAGCCTTGGAATTGTGAATTATTAGCACGGTCCGTGTTTGCTGTAGTCGCTACGATGAAGGGAACTAATAAAGCACAAAGCCCGATAAGCACTCCGCTGATTCCATCCACATATAAGGAGAAGGATAAGCCTGCTTCCGCTACCCAAGGAGCAGAGAAAGAAACGGGGCTCAAACTTGCTTCTTGTAATACGAAAGCGGTTGCAGCTAATTCAATGAGGGAGGCCGCTAGGGAAATGGCAAACGCATTTTTTGGCTTGAAGATCAACAAAGCTGATCCAATCAAAAGCGGGAATAAAAGTATAAATAGTAGATACATAGCTATGTGGCGATCGAAGGATTAATGAAGGATCGTACTTTTTAAACTAACAAATAAGATAACAACGATGGCCGCAACCATGCAGAATAAGTAGATGCCTACGTTACCGGTTTGGGCTCTGCGGAACTCGCTTGATGCATATTTCACAAAACGACCTAAGCCCTCTACGAACAAGTCGATCACTAAGAAGTCGATTACTTGGAAGAAGAAATTAGACAAGAACGAGATCGGCTTAACAAAAACCGTGTCATACAATTCGTCAATATAGAATTTGTTGTAAATCACTTTTTGGATACCTGATACGTCAGCATCTTCTGCTGGAACCGATTTCTGCATTCCGAATACATAAATAGCTAAGAACGCTGGCAAGAAAGCCGCTAAAAGTGGAGCACCACCTTCTAAACTCAAGAAGTTTACTTCCCCTGCTTCGCCTGCTTCTGGCAATAATGGAGCTAACCAATGGGCTAGGAATTCATTTCCTCCCGCGAAATGCGGCAGGTTAATTAATCCGCCACCTACAGAGAATACCGCTAAAATAATTAAGGGCAAAGTCATCGTGATAGGTGACTCGTGTAAGTGATGCGCTTGCTTTTCTGTTCCTCTGAACTCTCCGTAGAAAGTTAAGATAAACACACGGAACATGTAGAACGAAGTTAAGGCAGAACCCAAAATCGCTAAACCCCACATGATCGGATCATGGTGGTAAAGGCTCGCTAAAATTTCATCTTTCGAGAAGAAACCGGCAAATGGAGGAATACCCGCAATCGCGATTGTACCTAACATGAAGGTAATAAACGTGATAGGCATCTTCGATTTCAATCCACCCATGCGGCGAATATCTTGTTCGTCAGACATCGCGTGAATCACAGATCCAGCTCCTAAGAATAACAAAGCCTTAAAGAAGGCGTGTGTCATTACGTGGAAGAACGATGCTGTGTAAGCTGATGCGCCTAAACCCATGAACATGTAACCTAATTGGGATACCGTAGAATAGGCAAGGACTTTCTTAATATCGTTTTGGAATAAACCGATTGCAGCGCCTAATAAGGCAGTCGCTAAACCGATCCAACCTACGAAGTGCAATACTTCTGGGCTTAATTCGAACAAGGCATTAGCACGGATGACCATGTAAATACCAGCTGTCACCATCGTCGCTGCGTGAATCAAAGCAGATACCGGAGTAGGACCTGCCATCGCGTCTGGAAGCCAAGTAAACAATGGAATCTGTGCTGATTTACCCATCGCACCGATGAATAAACAGAAAGCGATGATGCTTAAGTCTGTGGTATAATCACCGCTTTGAACAGCTGCGAAAATCGTTTGATAATCTGTTGTCCCAAAATCCTGGATCAACAAGAAAATGCCCACTAGGAAACCTAAGTCACCAATACGGTTCATGATGAAGGCCTTGCGAGCCGCATCTCCGTAGGAATTCTTTTGGTTCCAGAATCCAATCAATAAATACGAACACAAGCCTACGCCTTCCCATCCGATGAATAAAACGGTAAAGTTTGCCCCTAAAACCAAGATTAACATGAAGAACACGAACAGGTTCAAGAAGGCAAAAAACTTGCCAAAACCCGCATCATGCGACATATAACCGATTGAGTAGATATGAATTAAAGTTCCAACCCCTGTAATTACAAGGAGCATTAAAATCGATAATTGGTCGATTTGGAAGGCAAAAGGAATCTTTAAATCACCCACGTTAATCCAATCCGCGATAGGCAAAATTTGCGCCTGTCCATCGAAATTCAAGAATAATTGAAGTGATAAGGCGAAAGCAACCAAGGGAGGAATTGTTCCAATGATGCCCGCGATTTGCTTCGGTAATTTCGGGTACGCTAAACCATTAATAGCAAATCCTAGTAAGGGTAATAGTGGAATAAGGAATAGTAAAGACATATTAATTTGGCGGAATAGGTTCGCTGAATTAGTTTTTTAACTTGTTGAGAACACCGATGTCGATGCTTTGAATGTTGCGGTAAATCATCACGATGATAGCTAAACCAACAGCTACTTCTGCTGCGGCCACGGCCATGATGAAGAACACGAATATTTGTCCCGCTGGATCCGAATAGTAAGATGAAAACGCAGCTAATAACAAGTTAACGGCATTTAACATTAATTCGATCGCCATGAATACGATGATCGCGTTTCTGCGAGTTAATACGCCCAAAATACCGATACAAAACAAAGCAGAGCTTAAAATAATGTAATGCGTTAATGGAATCGTACGAATAATTTCAGGTATTGATTGCATAGTCTTAAATAATTACCAAGGCTTCAGGCAAAAGCCCGTCCAAAAAATGCATTTATGCGAGGCAAAAATACGAAAATATCTGATAGCCTCGACATCAAAAATGCCTTAACGCTGAAAACCTTGCAATTTAATTTCGGTCAGTTTGCGCTTGGTGTCCATTGGGAAATCACCCTTCATCATCCAGTCGTAATAAGACGGGTCAGACTTTAAAACCTCAAGCACAGGTTTACCTATGTGTTTGCCAAAATTAAAGCAAGCCACCCGGTCTTTATTATAGGCCATTCTATTTGCGTAGTCGATTGAATTAGAGGCGCTTAGTTCATGAAGCTTATCCATGTCGTTTTGGATCGGGAAGACTTCCTTGCCATCCGCATCCTTAATGGACTTATTCGCGTAGTGTTTTACTTGGGCATTTAATACCTCAAGCGTGGCTAACACATCCGCCTCTGCTCCGTGGGCTCCGATTAATTCTTTGCCACAATAAAATTGGTAAGCGGCAGTCAAGTTGCGTGGCTCCATTAAGTGGAAAATGCGTTGTGCATCCACCAATTTTCTGTTTTTCATGTCGAAATCCACCTCAGCGCGAAGCATTTCCTCCACTAACATGGGCACATCGAAACGATTGGAATTAAATCCAGCTAGGTCGCAACCATCTAAAAATGCGGATAAAGAGCGAGCTACCATACGAAAAGTAGGCTCATCTTTCACGTCCTCATCATAAATCCCGTGAACTAAAGATGCCTCGAGTGGAATCGGAATACCCGGGTTCACGCGACGCGTTTTCACCTCCACGGTTCCGTCTAGATTGGCTTTGGCAATCGAAATTTCCACAATGCGATCGCGGTTAATTTGAATGCCGGTCGTCTCTAAATCGAAAAACGCTAGAGGTCTCTTGAGTTGTAATTGATGTTCCATGGGATTTTTTAAAATGGGCCAAAGCAAAGATAAGTTATTATTACCTTTGTCAAATGAATTTTCAACCGAAAGCGCTTTTTTTTGACTGGGATCATACCCTGTGGGATCACGATTTGAATGCCCGCGAAGTATTACTGGATTTAGCGGTTGAATACGAGCTCGACATCGAGCCGGAGAGTTACTGGGCTACCTTCGAAAAAATCAATAATGGTTTATGGGATCAATACGCAGGAGGTGAGATTTCGCAGGCAGAATTACGCGAGATTCGCTTTGTTCGCTTTTTTGAGGAGGTCGGCATCCAGGGGCCTGCGCAGGAATTCGGGGATAAATACCTCGAACGCGCTCCACGGAAGACGAATTTGATGCCGGGTGCTTTTGAGCTGATTCAAGATTTAGCCGAGCATTTCCCCTTGTATATTTTAACGAATGGCTTCGATGATATTCAATACGTGAAGATTGAAGGAGCCGGCATGCGCTCTTTTTTCAAAGAAATTATCACCTCGCAGCAGGTGGGGACGAAGAAACCGAATCCACAATTTTTCCATTATGCGTTAACGCGAGCTGGAATTCAAGCCGAGGAGGCCTTGATGATCGGGGATCACGTGGAGGCAGATGTACGGGGTGCTTTGCAGGTGGGTATTCCGGCGATTCACTATAATCCTTTTTCAATGGAAACGGATTTGCCTCACGAAATACAGCACTTGGATGAGCTGAGGGCTTTACTCAAAAATCGATAATTGATTATCGCTCGATTTACGATCAAAAATCTTCTTATCTCGAATGAATTTTTTGTTCTCTTCGAGGAACAAACTGAATTGCTCGATTTGCTCGTATTGCACACTGAAATCGATGT